>JBHJNR010000019.1:0-6782 GCA_050330615.1 Cyanophyceae cyanobacterium | reverse complement strand
GAGTTTGTACTCGTAGGTGAGACTAATCATGCTCCAATTATAACACCCTGAGTAAGACGCACTACATTTACTCAAAGCCGTCCTAGAAGGACGGGGCTTGTATCCCAGTTTTTCGGTCAACACAATTCTCTCAGAAAAGCCCCTGGAGACCGCCTCAGCGTCTCATCTTTCCCCACCCGTGCGGTAGCGGAATCGGTGCCTTACAATAGGATTAACAACTATGAAATTTTGTAAACCCTCCCATGACGTCAGTGCTTGCCCCTTTCGGCCCTGTAGAAGCAGATCTGGACACCTTGCGCCAGAATTTAACGTCTCTGGTGAGTGCGAAGCACCCCATTCTGGGCCTGGCGGCAGAGCATCTTTTTACAGCGGGGGGCAAACGCATCCGTCCAGCCATCGTCTTGCTGGTGGCACGGGCGACGGCTCGACATGGTGAGCTGACAGAGCAGCACCGGCGGTTGGCGGAGATCACCGAGATGATCCACACCGCTAGTTTGGTTCATGACGATGTGATTGATACGGCGGAGACCCGGCGAGGGGTTTCGACGGTCAATGCTGATTTTGGCAACCGGGTGGCGGTGCTGGCGGGGGATTTTTTGTTTGCTCAGTCCTCTTGGTACTTGGCCAATCTGGACAATCTGGAGGTGGTCAAGCTGCTATCGCAGGTGATCAAGGATTTTGCCGAGGGGGAGCTGTTTCAGATCGAGGCTCAGTTTGATTTGAGTATGACGCTGGAGCGGTATCTGGACAAGAACTACTACAAAACGGCTTCTCTGTTGGCCAATAGTGCCAAGGCTGCGGCTGTTTTGAGTGGGATGGGGGCAGAGGTGGCTTCTGCTATGTATGACTATGGGCGCTGCCTCGGCATCAGCTTTCAGATCGTTGATGATCTGCTCGATTACACCAGTTCTTCGGAGACCTTGGGCAAGCCAGCGGGATCCGATTTGGCTCAAGGGCACATCACTGCGCCTGTCTTGTTTGCTCTAGAGGAGATTCCTCAGCTGCATGATCTGATCCACGAAGATATGGTCGAGACGGGCCATCTTTCGGAGGCGGTGCGTTGGGTATTGGAGAGCGAAGGGATCCCTCGGTCTCGGCAGTTGGCGCGGGAGTATGCCCAGAAGGCTGCTGCTGCTCTAACTGCTCTGAAGGATTCTCCCTCTCGACAGGCACTGCATCATCTGACCACCTATATTTTGGAACGCCTCAGCTAGGTCGTTTTTCCTTCTCAATTTAGGCCGATTGAGTAAGGGTTTAGGCATCGCCCTGGTACGGTGCCGTGTGGCGGCATTTTGGGTAGGTACTACAGCCAAAAAACTTCGAGCCTGCTGTGGATCCAGATCTTGCGGTACGCAGTACCAATGGGCTTGCACACTTGGGACAGGTTGTGGTGCTCGTGTGCCGAGTGTGTAGTGACTTGAGGTGTGATCGGTGGGTGGCCCAGGTCTTTGGCAATGCGCCTGTTCGGAGGGCCTCGCTGATAGAAGAGACTTCCTCATCCGAAAACAGCACTCTGTCGAAGCTTTTGATGTAGGACGTGTAGCCTTTGAGCATGACATTTCGGGGCATCTCTGTCTTGAATTCGCATTTGCCCCAGAACATGACCAAGGAATGAAGTTGCTCCTCTTCCAGTGTAAGAAACTCCGAGATTGCCTTGACGTGTCGATAGTTCTGATGCAGGGGATTCTGGATCTTGAACTTTCGCCCTGGCTTAACAATTGACCACTTTGGCGATCTCTCATCCCCAAAGATCCATCCGTCAATATTCTTCGCCTCGATGACGAAGATTCCATACTTGGACACAATCACATGGTCAATCTGGGTCGTGCCATTCTTCGTAGGCAGCGTCAGATTGTTAAAGGGAAAGTAGATCGATTTGTCCAGGAAGGCCCAATGTGCGACGGCACCCATTGCTTCGCCAGCCCAGCCTTTGAGGAAATTGGATAAGGACATGTGGCAACTGCAAAGCATTACGTCTGAACTCATCCATCATCACAGATTTTGGATGATCTTGAAAAAGCAAAACGAGGTTGGGTGCAGGTGTTTATTATGTCTGGCGACACTTCACCTCCAAAACATCGGGATCCCTACTCACACGTCCCCCAGGGATCCCTTGTCTAATTAGGCACTACTGACGGGGGAAATAACACTAGCTTTCATCACCACAGGACAGGGCATACCACCCGGATCCAGGAGCCACAGCTATGGTTGTCTCAGTTGTCTCAACGGGGCGTAAGTCTTGCCACAGGACTGGGTTTTCCACTAGGTCGCCGCTACTTTGGGGAATGCCACCACGACCAATCAGCACAAAGCTGGAGCCTGGGGATCCCTGTTGACAGAGGGTGGCGGCTAGCTCTGCCAGGGGCGTGACTTGATCCGGCAGATCCACCAGATCGGCTGTGGGATCCACGTTGGGGACGGTGATCTCCACTTCTCCGTCTAGCCCCAGCTCGGAAGAAGCTGATAGGAGGCTATCAGAAGACCCGAAGATTCCGGGGGCGGTGATGGAGATATTACCCCCCTGCCCCACAATGGCGCGGGCGATTATCGCACTCTTCTCCAGAGCGGCCAAAACCTCTGCTTGCAGAGTAATATTGCCACCGGTAGCGGTGCCACTGAATGTATCGGTGATGATGATTGATTGGTTACGGAGGATGAGGATGTCACTATTGACGATGATATTACCCTGATCGCCGCTGTTGGTGAAGGCAATAAGAGAGCCGCTGTCTAATAAAACGGAGTTACTATTGAGGGTGAGACTTCCCGCTGCAGATCTGGGATCCTCGCTCAGGGAGCTAACAGAGATGACGCCCCCATCTCGCACTTGGGTTTGTAGGGCGCGAATATCCACATCTCCTCCTTGCCCACTGCCCGTAGCTCCGGCCACAATGGCGCTGGGTAAGCCCAAATCAGGATCCTTCCCTTGAATCAGCAGCCGATCGCTGACCTGCAGGGTGATCTGTCCCCCAGCGCCGCTGCCATCAAAGGTGGAGGCTTGGATCTGCCCCCCCGACAAGAGATCAACTCTGTCCGCCTGGACATCTATCGATCCGCCTGCCCCATCCGCCTCCGTGATCACGCTCAAGCCCGCCAATTGGCTGATCTGTAGGGATCCGGTGCGGAGAATGATAGTGCCCCCCGCTCCTGTCCCCCGCGTGCCGCTTTCAATAGTCCCACCTTGGCCGATAAGTACCTGATCAGCCTGGATTTGAATGGATCCCCCTGCTCCTGGGCCATTGGTACTGGCACTTATCTGTCCCTGTTGGTCAAGGGTGAGGGTATTAGCTTCAATGCGGATGGAGCCGCTGTTGCCCGAAGAGGCAGAGCCAGCCACGCTGGATATACCACTCAAAGTATCAGGCTGGGATCCTGAGTCGATGAGGATATTCCCAGCCTGGATGAGAATGTCACCTGCATCACCAGATCCCTGGAGGGCGTCAGCCCTTATTTGGCTACCCCCCAGCAGCTGCAGTTGATCGGCGATCACTAAGAGTTGACCAGCGTCGCCATCTCCTCGGGTAGTCATCAACACAATGGCCTGCTCCAGCCGGATCAGGGGAGCTTGTAAACTCACATCTCCGCCCATACCTGGGCTTCCCTCTCTCACCAAAGTGGAAATCCCTGTCCCCGGCTGGCTGTCAGTGATGGCAATAAACTCGCTGGCTGTGAGGTGGATGTCTCCTCCCTTAGATTCACCTTGCGTTTGGCTGGTAATCAGGGCATCTTGGCTAACGATCTGTCCTGCCTGTAAATGAATTGAGCCGCTAGGGGAGCCATTCACCCCCAAAAAAGATCCAGGGCCAATTTCGAGGCGACCAAACTCTTGTACCGCTTGATAGTTCACCATCAGGCTGTCGGGATCCAAACCCAAAAACCCGGACTCCACAACACTACCCACCTGTAGCTGCCCGGACTCCACTTGCAGCGATGCTGCGTCCAAAGTTACATCCCCTCCCACCAGTGCCAATGTCTGTCCCGGAGCAGCTAATAGGGTGGATCCCATCACCTCTAAAGCCCCAGGATTGGATCCCATCTGTAGCCCCACTGGTACATTGACGGTTAGCAAAGGGGGGGAGGTCGGATCAGCGGTGCCAAATTGATAACCATCCGCAAATACCCAGCCCTCCCCTGTGCTGGCCACAAAGGATCCGCCCAAAAACAATTCAGCATTGGGGCCAAATAGGATCCCATTGGGGTTAACCAAAAACAAATCTGCTTCCCCATTGGCGGCCAAAAGTCCATCTATCCTGGAGATCTGGGATCCGGTAACACGGCTGATGATCCGATCGATGTCAGGGCTATTGTTGAAGAAAACCACCGCTTGGGACGGGATGGAGAAGCTTTCAAAACTGTGGAAAAGGTTGCCTCCCCGCGTTGCACCTGCCTCAATTCCCTGGAAGGGCAGACCCTCTATCACCACAGAATTGACGACGCTAGACTCAGCTCCCAAGGTGTTATCGGGGATCACCTGTGCCCCGACAGTCGGGCCGGATCCGATTGTCAACGCCAGAGCCAGCCACCACTGTTTCATGTCCGAGTCCTGTGAGAGAGTGTGAAAAAAAGATTCACCGCAGTTTGGAGGATGATCAATTCCAACTTTTGCCCAAAACCTGCATAGCCTTACAATACCGGGTAATATCGGCAACGTCAGCACTAAGCGTTTGGCTATGGGATCCCGGTGGCAAGTAGCGCAAGTGGCGGTGACATCCTGGCTGCTGTTGGGGTGGGGATCCCATGTGGGCGCGCAATCTCTGCCACAACTGACTCCCCTGGAGACCGTGACGGTAGAGCAGTTTGAAGTGGTGGGCAGCACAATCTTCAGCCCCGAACAACTGGCTGCTGTTTTGGCTCCCTTTCAAGATCGACCGCTACAGATGTCGGAGTTGTTGCAGGCCGCTGATGCTATCACCCGTCTCTATACTGAGTCGCCAGCCGCTTATGTCACCTCGGGGGCATTTATCCCCCTAGAACAGCCACAGCCTTTGGATCAGCCGGGATCCTTGCAGATCCAAATCCAGGTGGTGGAGGGGCGACTGGCGGATATTGAGGTGTGTGGGGTGGCCGCAGAGGTGAGCTGTCCCCCCATTGGCAGACTGGATCCTGGCTATGTGCGGCAGCGATTGGCGCTGGCAGGAGCGGCTCCCCTCAGCCTCAGCCAGTTGCAGTCCAGCCTTGAGTTGTTGCAGTTGGATCCCTTGATCGAGACCATTTCGGCAGAATTGTCCACCGGAGCTGAGGCGGGCACCAGCATCCTCAATGTGCAGGTGCAAGAGGCTGAATCCTTTGATTTGGCTCTGACGCTAGACAACAGCCGCTCCCCCAGCGTGGGCAGTCTGCGCCGACAGATTCAGATGCAGGAGCGCAACCTCTCAGGCCGGGGGGATCAACTGGACTTGGGCTATGCCAATACCGATGGCAGCGACAGCCTAGAGCTGGGCTACATCCTGCCCATCAATGCTCGTAATGGCACGCTGGGGCTGAATGCCACCATCAGCCGTAGTCGGATCATCGAGCAGCCCTTCGATGCGGTGGATATTCGCTCGCCCGCCCAGAGTGTTGAACTCACACTGCGCCAGCCCATTTACCAGACGCCAACCCGAGACTGGGGGGCTGGGCTCACCTTCTCCCACAGTGCCAGCGACACCACGCTACTAGGGATCCCTTTTCAGCTGTCGCCTGGAGCGGATGAGGCCGGTCGCACCCGTTTGTCAGTGCTGCGAGCTTTTGTGGAGACTCTCCAGCGGGGATCCGATCAAGTGTTGTCCGCCCGTCTGACCTTCAGCACAGGGCTGGACTGGTTGGATGCCACCCGCAACCCAGAGCCTCCGGATGGTCGCTTTGTCAGTCTGCGGGGTCAGGGGGTGTATTTGTATCAATTTGCGCCTGACCATCTGATCAGCACGCGGGTGGATGTGCAGGTAGCAGATCGGCCTTTGGTGGGGCTGGAGCAATTTGGGCTGGGGGGATCCGACACAGTGCGGGGATACCGACAAAATGCCCGACTCAACAACAATGGCTTTTTTGCCTCCGTAGAATGGCGATATCCCCTGTTTCAGCAGGATGACCAAGTGTTGCAACTCGCGACATTTTTGGACGGGGGCAGGGTTTGGGGCCGTGGATCCGGCGATACGTTGGTGGGCACAGGCTTGGGGTTGATCTGGCGACAGATGAACTTTGATGCCCGATTGGATATCGCCCTGCCGTTGGTTGATAGTGACGCAGCTGCCCCCCGGTCTTGGCAAGACAATGGTCTTTACTTTTCGGTGCGCTATGCCCTGTTTTGAGCCCGAGTTGTCTAGAAACTTCACCCGCCGTTGGATCCTCAAGGGCTTGGTGATGATTGTGACTGGGCTGGGGATCCAGGGCTCCCCACTGGCGGCGGCTGGGCTGGATGAGGGGCTGGCGGCTTTTCGGGCGGAACGGTATCACGAGGCTCTGACCTTATGGCAAGAAGCACTGAGGACTAATCAGCAGATCAGCCAACGGATCCCCACGTTGATCTATCTCAGCTTGGCCCATCAAGCCTTGGGAGAGTGGCCAGCGGCGGCGGCGCGCTTGTCTGAAAGTTTCTCGGCTTTGGAGACTTTGCCATCAAATGAACTATCACCCTCCTCCAATCTGCGTCTAAAGGCTCAAGCGTTGAATGCTGAGGGCAGTCTTCACTTGGGCATCGGTCAGCCCCAAGCGGCTTTTGTGAGTTGGCAACAGGCCACCGCAGCCTACCAACAGGCTCAAGATGCTGTGGGGGCTTTGGGATCCCGACTCAACCAAGCTCAAGCCCT
>JBHJNR010000018.1:0-6818 GCA_050330615.1 Cyanophyceae cyanobacterium | reverse complement strand
CAAGTCGCGGGTGGACAATCCAAGACTCTAAACGGACGTGGAGGAACGCATAAGTCTGGCTTGCCAGCAGCATCCGGTGAAGCGTCAACCTGTCGGGACGGCCAGCAATTGCAACTGCTCTTGTTCGCCTAAACCGAATCCTCGGCCTTAAAGGCCGGGGAGGATGTCAACTACACCTTGACTGGCAAGCCAGCAGGTTGATAGTAGTTCAGCACGTAGTCCGCCACCATCCTGTCGGTATTGAAGACAGGATTGAGAGTTCGCATAGCCTCCTTGACGCGGGCGATCCACCGCCGAGGGATCCCTTGCTCATCGCGGTCGTAGAACATTGGCACCACCTCATGCTCAAAAATGTCGTAGATGGAGGTGGCATCCAGATCATCCTGTTCAGCAGGATCCATGCCATCAATCTCCTGACCCACGGCCCAGCCATTGCTGCCGTTGTAACCCTCTGGCCACCAACCATCCAACACCGAGACATTAACACCGCCACTAAAGCCCACCTTTTGGCCTGAGGTGCCCGAGGCTTCCAGAGGCCGACGGGGATTATTCAGCCACACATCCACCCCTTGAACCATATTGCGTCCCACATACGCATCGTAGTTTTCAATAAAGGCGACTTTGTTTTGCACCTCCGGCTGACGTGACCACTCCACGATGCGCTGGATCAATCGCTTGCCACCATCATCACGGGGATGGGACTTACCGGCAAATATGATCTGAATCGGGTGGGTGGTATTGGAGAAGATCTTGGTGATCCGCTCCATATCCCGCAATAGCAGATCTCCCCGCTTGTAGGTGCTAAAGCGGCGGGCAAATCCAACGGTCAGGGTATGGGGATCCAGCAGGGTACCCACCTGATTGAGGCTATCTTGCAACTCCCCTCGATTGCGACGGGAGCGCAAGATCCGGTGGCGGGAAAAGGAAACCAACCTCTCCCGCAGAGCTTCTTTACAACGCCACAGTTCTTCATCCGGAATCTGTGAGGCGTTGGCCCAAAGCTCAGGATCCGCCAGTCGGTCAGCCCAGTCGGGGGCCAGATACCGTTTGTAGAGATCCCCAAACAGGGGTGCCACCCAGGTGTGGGTATGGACGCCGTTGGTGATATGGCCGATGGGCACCTCATCCACGGGCTTGTCAGGATAGAGCACATGCCACATTTGCCGCGAGACATGGCCGTGTAGTTTACTCACCCCATTGGCGGCACGGGCATAGCGCAGTGCCAGTACCGTCATATTGAACCGCTCGTAGGGATCCCCGGTGCGACGGGCTCCCAAGGCTAAGAACTGCTCCCGTGTCAGCCCCAACTGTGTCCAATAGGAGGCAAAAAAGGTATCGATCTCTTCGGGATCGAAGGCATCATGTCCTGCTGGCACTGGGGTGTGGGTGGTGAAGAGGCACTTTTCACGCACCTTAGGCTCCACATCTAAAAAGGTATTCCCCTGGGCCACCTGCTCCCGAATCAGCTCTAGGGTTAAAAAGGCTGCATGGCCCTCATTCATGTGATAGACGCTGGGATCCAGATTCAGTTTGCGTAGCAGCCGCACGCCGCCGATGCCCAACAACACTTCTTGGGCGATGCGGGTGTCGGTGCTGCCCCCATAGAGGTGAGCGGTGATCCAACGATCCACCGAGTCATTCTCAGGCAGATCAGTATCGAAAAGATACAAGGGGACTCGGCCCACATCCACCCGCCAAGTCTGAGCCTTGACCAGCCGCTGCCGAATCATCACCTCCACAATGATCGGGGATCCCTGCTCATCGGTGACCAGAGTGACGGGCAGATCGCCAAAGTGAGAATCTTCATAGACCTCCCGCTGCCATCCGCTGGTATCCAATTGCTGATGGAAATACCCCTGTTTGTAAAGGATGCCAATCGCCACCAAAGGGATCCCTAGATCTGAGGCGGATTTGAGATGGTCAGCCGCCAACATGCCCAAGCCGCCTGAGTAGGTGGGCAGCGATTCGTGCAGGCCATATTCGGCGCAAAAGTAAGCAATCGGCTTTTGGTGATCGATTGAGGCCATATTGCGCTTGGCCCAAGTGTTTTCTGCCTCGAGGTAAGTCTCAAAATCCTTTACCATGCGGCGGACGGTGCCCAGATAATTGACATCCGAGGCCAGAGCTGCCAACCGCAGATAGGAGACGTCTTCCAGCATCCTGACAGGATTATGGTTGCACTGCTCCCATAGGACGGGATCCATTTCCCGAAAGACGGTGAGATGATCTTCGCTCCATGTCCACCAATAATTGCGGGCAATGTCACAGAGCGCATTAAGGGCACGGGGCAAGACCGGGCAGAGTTCGGGTGCGGTAGCCATAGACCGATATCCTAAAAGAGGTGAGTCAATAAAACATGCAAACGCAAACGCGCATTCAAGGCGCAATAGAGTGCAAGGTGACACAGTTTAGAGCCATTGTGGGTAATCAAGCCTACCGTCAGGTAAAATCTTTAGGCTTTCTGTAGGATTCTGCGTTAGATCCTGGCTGCAGGTATCAGGCTCGTCCTGTTTTAAGACACGTTGTTTGGTGTTGGGAAGAGTGTGTTATGGCTGAATCCAATGGACAGATCAAGATCAACCCGCCGGGGGAGAGCCATCCAGCGGTGGTTCCCCTTGATCTTCTCTATGAGGGCAAGGCCAAACGGGTCTACCTGACCGCCGATCCTGAGGTATTGGTCTGCCAGTACAAAGATGATGCCACCGCCTTTGATGCCCAAAAGAAAGGCACCATTGCCCACAAGGGAGAGGTCAACTGCACCATAGCCTCTCGCATCCTGGCTCACCTAGAGACAGCTGGGATCCCCACTCATTTTTTGGCCCAGCTCTCCCCGACTGAGATGGCGGTGCGGGCGGTGCAGATTGTGCCCCTAGAGGTGGTGGTGCGCAACCGAGCAGCGGGATCCTTGTGTAAGCGGTTGGGCATCGAGCGGGGGCTGCTATTAGATCCCGTCTTGACGGAGTTCTATTACAAAGACGATGCGCTGCGGGATCCCTTGCTGACCTTGGAGCATATCCAGCTGTTGAAATTGGCCTCGCCGACAGTGGTGGATCGGCTACGGGAATTGGCCTTGCACATCGATCTGTTGCTGATCAAGTTTTTTGCCCAGTGCGACCTGGAATTGGTGGATTTTAAGCTGGAGTTTGGGGTCACCTCCGATCAGCAGTTGCTGTTGGCGGATGAGATTAGCCCCGATACCTGTCGCCTTTGGGATCGCCGGGGAGCCCAACCAGGGGATCCACCCCGAGTCTTGGACAAAGATCTGTTCCGGTTTGATCTGGGGGATCCGGTGGCGGGTTATCAAGAAGTCCTCCAGCGGGTTTTGGCGGTGACGGATTAGGGCCAGTTCAGCACAAAACCGGGCAAGACGGGATCCCCTGCTAGCCGCACAGGATAGGGCAAGGTTTGCACTTCGCAGCCAGGACGATAGATTTGCACCTGTTGCAGCAGGGGATCCACCAGCCAGCCCAACTGGGTGCCGTTTTCCAGGTATTCCTGCATTTTTGGCCTAAGGTGGCGGCACTCTGGGAGGGGGAACGCAGTTCAATGACAAAATCGGGGCAAATGGGGGGAAATCCCCGCTGTTGCTCTGGGGTCAAAGTCTGCCATCGTTCCTGTGGGATCCAGGCCACATCTGGGCCGCGCACAGAGCCATTGGGCAACTGAAATAGGGTGGAAGAGCTGAAGACGAATCCCAAAGACCTGCTCTCATTGGTTTTCTCCGAGAGACCCCAATCAGGAACGACCTTTGGCCTACAGCGCAAGCGGATTGGGGAGGATGTCAAGTAGATAGGATCAGGTTTCTATGTAACTATCGTCATATGTTGCAATTTTAATGGCCCCCCAGAGTATGACAGTCGCTACCATGCTGGCCGAAGTGGTCTATCATCTCCAGCAGGATGCCGACCTTTCGCGCATCAAAAAATTGTTGTTGGTGGCCAGCCGGGATGTTTGGGAAGCCGATGCCCAGTCTTTGGCAGCTCTTGATCTGGGAGCTTTGGTACAGGAACTCTATACCCAAAATCCTACCTCCAGCCAGCTCAAACAACGGCTGGTCAGTATTGTGCAAAGAATGAGCAAAAGAGCTGAGTACGGAGCAGCCGCTCGGCGTATACTTGATCACATGGAATCCCTTTATCAATCCTCTTTTCAGCAACAAGTGGCTCCGTTTGCCCCCCCTCGTCCAGTGCCTGCTGCCGAGCTACAGGCTGCTGCCCCTCAAGAGATGGCTGTGGTCGATCCCCAGATGTGGGCGGCAGTACAACTCACCGATTATGATCCCTTCCTCTTGCGCCGGGAGGTGATGGAGAAGATCAATCCCTTGCGGGCTAAGCTGCTGCTATTTTCTGCCCTTCATCACCAACTCTCCTTCGACGACGCGGCTTTGGCGGTGTTGAAGCAGTACAGCCTTGATGCTTTGCTCTATGAGATGTTGACCACCTGTCCTAACCCAGAGACTCTTGAGGCCACGCTGCTGAAGGCAGAGGAGCAATTGGGGTTTACTCGCTCCAACGCCCGCACAGCTCTGCCGTTATTGCAGGTTCTGAAGCCGCTCTATGTGTATGCTCCACCCCCAGAGCCGGAACTCCAGGCAGCCATTGATACCGTCTATCCTGTGGAGGATTGGGCCAATGCCCACCCCGAAGAACAATTTCAGTGGATGGATGGGGCCAGTCAGGATGTCTATGATCCGGGCTATGCCTATGAGATCGGCTACGAAGACCATGATGGTATTCCTGAAGATCTTTACTACGCATCGGATGAGTTTGGCGAGCACCCTCATCCTGAGGAGATTCACGCTGATTTAGCCAGTTTTGACCCCCGTGATGAGGTGGCTGTTCCGTATCTTGATCCCAGTTTGGCCTCAAGCTATGGGATCCCTGTTGCTCCAGTGCCAGAGCCTAGTCGCTTATCGATGCAGCTAACTCAGGAGGATGCTGCCAAATTAGGGCCAGGACTACGGCAACAGGTCGACTTTAATGCGGCTGAGTTGATGGCCACTATCGAAAATGTTTTGAGCGACTTGGGTAATCATCTGGATGAGACCCTGCAAGATCAGGATCCCGCCGCCTACCTCGATCTCAAACATCGGCTGTTGCGCGGTTTTCTGCATGACGTAGAGGGTGCCTCAGCAAGCTTTCTCCCGATGCTCAATAAGCTCCAGGAATCAGAGCGACGGGTGCTCTACCCGCAGAAGTCTCCTGATCTGATTCCTCAGTTGCCTGCCAATCGTCGGTCTGAATCTCCTCAGATTGGACAGATTCTCAACATCCATTTTTTGTCCCAGGCCAATCCTCAGCTCAAACATCAGCTCGAAGAAGGCATTCAGCAGTCCTTAGACACAATTCAGGTGTCGATTGAGAACAAGCTGAGTGAATTTGGCAATGAGTTGGATGAAACCTTGCAGGTGATGAGCTTAGCGGAGGGATTTCAGTCTAAGTACAAAGCTCTCCGTACCCTAATTCATGAAATTGAGGCGATCTCAGCCAAGTTTGCCAATCTCCTCGATCGGATGGAGGCAGCAGAACGTAAACTGTTTGGCTTTTAGTTGCTACTCTTTGCCTCTCCAGTGATTGAATTGATTGATCTTTGAGCCTTCTGTCTTTGTGTCGTCCTCAATCTCTTGAATAACGTTCCCTTAGGATCTGGCCATGAATCGCAAAGAGGTACTCGAACGCTATGCCACCGGATCCACTCAATTTAAGGGGGAAAACCTACTTGGAATCGACTTATTTGAGGCTGATCTGATTGGGGCTGATTTTAGTGAGGCTGACCTGCGCTCCGCCAATTTGATCTTGGCGTTCTTAGGCCGAGGCATCTTTCGCAAGGCTAGGTTATCCCAAAGTCGTCTCAGTGGGGCCAATCTTAACCAGGCTAATTTAGCATCGGCAGACCTAAGCGATGCCAATCTTCATGGCGCTTCCCTCAAAAATGCAGATCTGCAAGGGGCTAATTTGATGTTGGCGACCCTCATGGATGCCGATCTGACGGAGGCGGATCTGCGGGCAGCCAATCTGACCAGTGCCAACCTGCTGGGATCCTGTTTGCGGGGGGCCAATTTGCGCTACGAAAACCGACGACCTACCATCCTGCGCGGGGCCAACCTGACTGGTGTTGACTTGAGCGGGGCCAATCTCAAGGGGGCGGATCTGACTCGAGCCGATTTGACCGGAGCCAACTTGACCGAGGCCAATCTTAGTGATACCGCCCTGGCTGGAGCCAATCTGCGGGGGATATTGGGACATGGCTGCTATTTTACGGATGCCGACTTGACCGGGGCCGACTTGAGCGACTCCGATTGGACGGGAGGCCGATTTGAGCGGGCTCAGTGCGAGGGATCCCAGTTTAGTCGTTCGCTGTTGCGGGGCGTTATGATGCCCGATATTAAATTGGGCAAAGCTGTGTTGGTGCAGGCGGATCTGAGTGAGGCCAAAATGACGCGGGCTGAGCTGAGCCGGGCCGATCTGACCGGAGCCCTGATGTATCGGGCCAATCTGGTGGATGCCTACTTTGCCCGGACGATCCTGGATGGAGCCGATCTGCGAGAGGCCATCTTGAGTCGAGCCGATATCAGCATGGCTAGTTTGGTCGGCACACAATTGGCAGGGGCTACCATGCCAGATGGCCGAATTCAAGGGGGATAAACTGGGATCCTAGGGTGTTTAAGGTGTTTGTTTTCTTGAAGTGATTGAGTAGAAATGCTTGGCATCTATCAACCCAGTCGTGGCCACATCAATACTAATGAACAGATGTGAAGATGTCGAAACAAACGGTTAGGTTTCGAGACTTCTCTTTGTTAAGCTCATAAATAAGAGCAG
>JBHJNR010000017.1:0-6422 GCA_050330615.1 Cyanophyceae cyanobacterium | reverse complement strand
CGCTCTGCGATTGCCACCAAACTGGCTGAGGCTGGGGGAGTGTTGGTGGAGGTGCCGACCCAGACGGTCAAGCCTTCCCAGTCCTGTCCTCAGTGCGGACATCAAGAGAAGAAATCGCTGTCAGAGCGAACCCACCTCTGCCAGCAGTGTGGCTACACCTGTGACCGGGATGTGGCAGCGGCACAAGTGATGGTGGGTTGGGCGTTGGGAACCAGCGTCCTAGACGATGAGAGGCAAGCTCTACCGGAGACGACCAAGGTGCGTCAGCATTGCGGATCCCTCAGGCAACTTGGCTCGTTGAAACGTCAGAAACGCTTAGCACCCTGCGGGAAGCTGGCGCAACAGCAAAGCGGCTAAGCGTAGTTCATCGGGGAGTCCATTGGGGAGAACTCAAGATTCGAGGAAGATTGAGCAGCAGGAGTACACTGGACAAGGCTTGTTTTGGATCACCAGCCATATTGAGAGTGACTGCAAGAGGTAGCGATGAGCACGCCAGAGGGATTTGATGATCTAGATCTCAGAGATCTTGATGATTTGGAAGCCGGCCTAGAGGGCAATGATAGTCCTGCCCCTACCCGCAGAGCGGAGGTGCCAGGTGAGGCCCGAGAGACGACATCCTCTCGCCCGACACCGCGCCCCAATTCAAGTTCACCAGGATCCCGGCCCCAAAGAGATTCACGATCTGGGGGAGACTCGCGCTCAGCCGACTCACGAACAGAGGGCGCACCCTTAGCTCCACGAGCTGCAACCTCCCCTCGCGCCAGCGCTCAACCTGCGTCCTATCGGGATCCCTCTCGAGGGTATGCTGCGGCCCGACCCGATCCACGCAGTGGCCAAGGCAGTAGCCAAGATCGGCAGAACTATGCCAGTGGTGGCTATACCCGCTCTTATGCAGATGGCAGCACAGGAGCCGGGGGTGGGTTTGGCGGGGGTGGATTCGGTAATAGTGGTGGATCGGGAGGAGGATCAAAGCGCAATAAACTGTCTTCGAACTTGACCATCTTGGCTTTGGTAGCCTTGATCTCATTCTTTGCGGGCTTTGCCTCCCGGAATACGTATGACAGTGTGGGCGGATTTGATGATGAGCGGCTGGTGACGGCTCAGGAGATCCCGCTGCAATTTCGCAGCTTTTGCATCTCCTATAACGGCTATCCCTCCTTTACCTTGGTGCAACTGACCAGTATCTCTACCTTGACGGTGGCGACGGTGCCGATCTTGCGGCTCGATACCTGTACGATCCCGGTCGATCAAACTGCTAATGCCCTACAAGCCTTAGGGATCCAACGACGGGCAGACACCATCGGCCCCCAGTTGGGGGGATCCAATCTGACTCTGATCTCGATGCCAGTCACCACTCAGATCGCAGAGTCTATTTTTAATCAGCTGCCCCAACTCAGCCAGGGCCAACGCCCCCAAGAAGAAGTGGTGGGCGCAATCCAGCAGGCCATTGATACGGCATTGGGTTCTAATCTGAACGGGCTAGAGCTCCAGAGCTTCAGTAGCACCAATATCACTGGGGTCTATGTTATGGTTCCTGGTCATTCATTCAACTTGCGCACCAATCTACCGGGGATGGGGAGAGGTGGTTAATAATAGGCATCTAGCAGAAAGTCATTTCTTCAAAGTGTCTTGCAATCTACCCGAGACACAAAGTTAAGGATCCCTGTCATTCCATGTCTCTATCTCCATCTGCCTATCCTGGCTTGTTGATTACGTTTGAAGGAGGAGAGGGATCCGGTAAGACGACGCAGCTGCTGCGATTGGCGGCTCGTCTTCAGCAGATTGGCTGGCCCTGTGTGTGTACCCGCGAACCCGGTGGCACCCAGTTGGGACAAGCCCTGCGGCAGCTCCTTTTGCATGAGACAGGGATCCCATTGCAACCATTGGCAGAGCTGTTGCTCTACATCACTGATCGCAGCCAAAATGTGGCCGAGGTGATCCGGCCGGCGCTGGAGGCGGGGCAAATCGTCCTCTGCGACCGTTTCATTGACTCCACGATGGCCTATCAGGGTTACGGGCGAGGGCTGGATGTGGAGCAGATCCGCCAGCTCAACCACATCGCCACCCAAGGGATCCTGCCGGATGTGACGCTCTGGCTCAAGATTGCCCCCGAAATCGGTCTGGCACGGGCACGGGGGAGAACCGTCCCCAACCTTCAGCCCGATCGAATGGAGCAAGCAGAGCTAGCTTTTCACCGCCGCATTGCCACTGGATTAGCGGAGATGGCTCAACAGTTCCCCGAACGGATTGTGCCCATTGATGACCAGGGATCCCTGGATCAGGTAACGGTAGCGATCTGGCATGTCCTCTCTCTGCGATATCCCCATCTGCAAGAGCCTCCAAGGGTGACCAACAGGCCCCACTCTCTCAATACTCCTGGTGCTCCCAACTGAGACAGATGGCACGAGAATACCGTCAGTCCCAAGGCGTGAACTACTTTTCCCTAAAAGCGGAATGGCTGAATTCTTAATTAGGGGCTTGATCATCCTGAATCCTTGTCTGTATGATAGGTAAGCTCTTTTGGTTTCGAGTAAGTTGGAGCCTAGCTAAGTAAGCAGAGTGTATCTGCATCCGACTGGTTCCCAGTCAATTGGAGAGGTGGCTGAGCGGTTGAAAGCGGCTTCCTGCTAAGAAGTTATGGGGTCAAAAACTTCATCGAGGGTTCGAATCCCTCCCTCTCCGTCTTTATTGGCAATACTCTTTTTAACTGTGGGTTCCAATAGCCCTCAGCCCTAATTCGCTTAATCCCGGTCAACTCTGAGCCCAGAACCTGGGTGGAGATGGCATAGCCCCAACTGAGGGGATAGCCAGACCCAAAAGTTGTGTCACAACCTATAACTCCCCTTCTGTAGTGCTTGCCCATTGGATCCCAGGTAGTTGCAAAACTGGTAACTGGAGGCCATTCTTCCTATCCAACCTTTAGGGTAGAAATAGGCTGATAACGGTTAGGGAGGCGCTCTGATCACTATTAGGATTCTGTCAAGAGGGATCCCCGCACCTGTCTGACTTCAGGCATCCCCTTGTCGGTCTTACCCCTCAGGGGTGACTATAAAGAGTTGGGAGCTGGTGTTTCGATAGGATGACCGTGGACGATAAGCATCCAAGTTTGGCCAAGTTAAAGCTTGTGGACGGGATCCCTATCCCTGCAAATGCCACAAGCACCACTAAAGTTCAACTCGATCTGCTGCTATTGGGGCTGGAATGTCTCAGTGGCGAAAGCTCGGGGGTGGTGCTGGACGCCGCCAAAAACCTCGGGGTGGATCAGTGGGTGAGCGATCGCGTCAATCTCTGGCGCTTACGCAATTCCAGTCCTCTACGACGTAGTAGTGGTGGCCGCAAAAAGCTCGACATCGAGGAGGCGCAAGCCCTGGTACTGGTGATCAGCCATCTGGCGGTGACTCAGCAGGTCAAGATTCGCTCTGCGGTGGAACATCTGCAAGTTGCAGTAGAGGCCGAACGAAGCCCTTTTCAAGAGCCTCAGGTGGCGGACTACCTGGACGAGTTTCACTCCCACTATCGCAGCCAGATGGTGGACGGCGATGCTCGCTCCAGCGACAGCATCACAGAGATTGGCCTCAAAATTCTGGTGGATCTGCTGTTCTACAGCAGCCCCAAACGGGGATCCCAGCGTCTCTGGCAGGCTCTGCTACAACGGCCTGAGATGAATCTGCCCCCAGGAATAACAGAGGGATCCCAGTCTGGTGATGCTGATGGCCTGGAAATGGTTGAATCAGCCATCCGACCGGAAGGATCCTGAGCCAACAAAACCTGCCGATCAGCCTTGCAAACCTCTGTCCTCAACCCCCACCTTGCCCATGTCTGCCATTACCCAGGATTATCAACAGGCCACCGTCACCTTCGAGGTCAGCGGGGTCGCGGCTAAATCAAGTTCTTTAGGAGCTGGGTCGGGATCCCCTGTGGCTCAGATTCAGCGCAATCTCGTCTGTCACCTGACGTTTCAAGCGGGAGAGAAACCCATCACTATCCGAGGAGATCAAGATCTGCTCAAGGATCTGGTGGCGGTGATGCGGCGCTATTTGAGTTTCCATTTGAGTGCTCAGCCGCAGGGCACGTTTAGCGGCACGGTGGCCATTCGCCCATTGGACTTCATCTTTCACCGCCTGACAGTGCGGCAAGGGGATGGCATTGCCCAGATCGACCTATCCATGACCCAGATCTACGATTTGGTGGAAGGATTGGAGGACATCGCTGACGATATGCCCCAACTCAATACCCTTAAGTCAGCACCCAAACGCTCCGCTACCGGCAGCCCATGGGGGGTGGGCATTGCCGCCTTAGTCGTAGGGGGTGTCGGGGTCGCCGCCGCCTTAACGGTGCTGGGGGGCATTGAGAGCCGTCGTAGCAATGAGGAAGAGTTTTTGCCGCCAACCACTGCCGTGCAAAGGTCAGTGGCTGAGAGTAGCAGTGCTGATACTGCTGGAGTTGATAATGCTGAGCCAGAGAGTGCTCTCAGTCAGTCACCCCAAGTTGCAGAGCTTGATCCAGCAGATCCTGATCCCGTCGGCACTAGCGAGATTGCGGCGTTGCCAGCCCCTCAGGCCGAATCGATTGTGGAGCTGAGTGAAGCAGGTCGGGTATTACTGGAAACCCTACGCCAAGAGTGGGAGGCTCCTGAGGATTTCACCATCCCCCTCAGCTATGTTGTCACCGTGAATGGCGAGGGATCCCTGTTGGCCGTATCCCCTGTGGATGAGTTGTCAGAACAGGGTCAGGCGGAGACCCCTTTAGCTACCGTGACAGGGAGAGAACTGGAAGCAACCCTCATTGAGGCAGAGGTCTTTAATGTCATCTTCACCCAAGAGCAGGTTTCCGTTTCTCCCCAACAGCCCGAAGCTGAGTGAAGGAAGATTGGTAGTCCTGATTACTTCCAAAAAGTGGGGCTAGGACTTTACTTACTCTCATCAATGGCGGGGTCAGAGGATCTGTGGGCGGTAGCAAACCCTCTTGTCCCAGCTCTACACCTTCTGAGAGGAGTGTAACGTCTTGAATAGTCTTCTTCTTGGGGCTAACTCCCCATCTCAATCGGCTGGATCTGCTTCTTTGGGCTTGCGTAAGGTCTTAATCACGGGCCTGAGCCTATTAGGGACTGCTTGTGGTTCTGGCTCCAGCGTTGGCATTCAGCCAGGGATCCCATCTGGCCCTCTAGGACGCTTACTGGTGGCCAACACCCGAGGCAATGATGTGGTGCAGGTTGACCCCAACACCGGGGCCTTGCTAGGCACATTTATCCCACCAGAGACGGGGGGGCTGTTTTCCCCCGATACGATGATCTTGGGGCCTGATGCTAACGATGATGGGATCCCCGATCTGTATATCTCAAGCGGCAATCAGCCTGCTGACAGCCCAGAGCAAGGGGCCTCAGCTATCTTGGTTTTTGATGGGTTGACAGGAGCCTTGATTGGCCCTCTAGTGGCGGATGATCCCACCACTGATGCAGATGAAACGGGCGGACTGTTTCGCCCTTACGGCATTGCCTTTGGGCCAGATGGTCTGCTTTATGTCAGCAGCTTTTTGAGCGATCAGATCCTGCGCTATGACGGAGCAACTGGAGCCTTTTTTGATGTCTTTGCCTCAGGTGATCAACTGCCGGGTGGACTCAATGGCCCCAATGGTTTGCTCTTTGGCCCCGATGGCAGTTTGTATGTGACCACTCAGGGCAGCGTTGCGGTGGACGGAGAGGCGGACTTTAGCTTTGGGCTACCCAGTCAGATCCTGCGCTATGACATCGCCACGGGATCCTCTACCGTATTTGCCACCCCCGATCCATCCCCCGAGAGTTTTGGCTTTGTCAGCTTGTTGGGGTTGGCGATTGGGCCAGATGGGTTGCTCTACACCAGCGATTTTGCCAACGATATCCGCATCTACGATCTAGCAACGGGATCCCAGGTGGGTGAAGCCCTGTCCACCAACTACACAGGCACGGATCCTAGTAGCAACTTTGTCGGTAGCCTCAGCTTTGGCCTGAATGGCATTCTGTATGCGGTTGGGTTCGATAATAGCGATGGCGATAATCCCATCGGAGCTGTGTTGAGATATGACACCACTGTGGGTCAGCCCTTCCCCAGCATAGGCAGTACGGGGCCGATCTTTGTGGAACCGACTGCGGTGCTGAATCGACCAATTGGGGTGTTGTTTTATTAGGGGCAGTTGCTTGCTGGACTCTAATTACTTGAATCTAATTGAAAAAGAAGGCGGGTTGTGAATTGCCTCTAAGCCCGCCTAGTAAACTCAACAAACAAGGGGCTTAAGCCCCTTGTCTAAGCTGACCATTAGTAGAGACCATTTAGCTAATGCGGCGAAAGCGCCGCACTCTACCCGCAGGGTGAGTGTCGGGATGTAAGCCGCGTGAGGCAAGGCCGAACAATCTGCTGTATCCCACAACTAAACACACTTTAACATGA
>JBHJNR010000016.1:0-2254 GCA_050330615.1 Cyanophyceae cyanobacterium | reverse complement strand
GACAGAGGTGACCCACTCGCAGAACTGTTCCCACACGTTGCTGCTGGAGCGACGTTGTAGAACGGTAGTCATTGAGGGACTCCTGAAGGGAGTAGGTTTACATCCATTACATTAGGCTGTTTGTTAAGGAATGTCAATGCTTGTGTCGTTCTGGCTGCAGTGATTCTCAGTCTAGGGTCTCTTTTAGAAGGGGCTGGTCTGGCTGTCTCAGTTTCTCAGAATCCAGGTGCGGCGATTAGGATAAGTCAGCTAGGTGAGGTCTGTTGATGTGGGTTCATGGTGGTGATGATTGAGCAAGGATGGATGGTTGGGATTCATACGGCTACGCCTGTCCTGGGGTTGGCGCGATTGCCGGTTGGGCTAGGCACAGAAGATGCCTCTATCCAGCAGTTTTGGGACTTGGATCGACAGCTGGCCGCTGAGATGCATGTTTGCCTCGACAGCTTTATCTCTCCACTAGGGTGGTCTGCTCTGGTGGGAATCGCCGTGGCCATCGGGCCAGGTAGTTTTACGGGTTGTCGACTGGGGGTGACAGTGGCCCGTAGCTTAGGACGCAATCTCAAGATCCCGGTCTATGGCATTTCCACATTGGAGGCTTGGGCTAGTTCAGTTCTTCATCCCCATCCTGTTAATCCTATTTCTCCAGAGGATGGATGGATGGATCCTGAGAGAGGGGCTGGGGAGGTAGCCGTCCGACTCGATGCCAAAAGAGGGCAGTGGTATGGCGGCATTTATCAACGGGATCCCAGTCAGACGATGGGTAGCACAGACTTGCTCGCCTGTGTTGGGGAACAACTCTGGGATCTGCAAGAGTGGGAGGAGATGTTGCGGTGTCGAAGAATGGTGGTTTCAGTGCGTGAGATTGTCGAGCCCGTTCAGGATCCACCCGTGCTGGCCTTGACCCACTTGGCCCAGCAAGCCTATCAACAGGGATTCCGGCCTCAGTGGCAAGATGTTCTCCCTCATTATGGGCGTCTGCCTCCCATTGATCCGGCCGTCTTAAAGGCTGTCGTTCTGCCTATCAGTCCGCCGGTCAGTCCAGAGACATTCATTCCAGATATGTAGGTAGGCGTAATTACTTTTAAGAATGGGAAATCGGATTGTAGTCACCAGTCACTGGGGCGGTCTACTGTTCCCCTGGAAATGCTTCCTCCATCCTAAAGCTATTCATGCCTCCCTACTGAGAGA
Organism: Cyanophyceae cyanobacterium; assembly: GCA_050330615.1. GTDB lineage: Bacteria > Cyanobacteriota > Cyanobacteriia > Thermostichales > Thermostichaceae > JAAUUM01. The sequence goes on along the minus strand of JBHJNR010000016.1, from coordinate 1,066 downwards.
TTCCCCGAGCAGAGGATTTAGCCAGGGCAGCGATCCCTCAGGCCATCACCATGCCCCCATCAACGTTGAACACTTGACCTGTGATGTAGGCGGCAGCTGGATCGGAGGCCAAAAAGCGCACCATGCCCGCCACCTCTTCGGGTTGACCCAACCGACCGAGGGGGATCTGGGCCAAGATCGGCTCAGGATTGAGATCCTCGGTCATCTGGGTGGCAATAAAACCAGGGGCGACAGCATTGACGGTGATCTGACGGCTGGCCAGCTCTCGGGCCACGGACTTGGTCAGGCCAATCACCCCCGCCTTAGCCGCGCTGTAGTTGGCCTGTCCGGCATTGCCCACCAGCCCCACCACCGACGTGATGGTGATGATCCGGCCTCGGCGTTGCTTCAACATAATTTTGGCGGCAGCTCGGAGGCATTGAAAGACCCCCGTCAGGTTGAGGTCGATCACCGCCTGCCAATCAGGATCCTTCATCCGCATCACCAGACCATCACGGGTGATACCAGCATTGCTGACCAACACATCGAGGCGACCCCAGGTTGCCATTACTTGGGCAAACAGAGCCTCCACCGCCTCCGGCTGGCTCATATCTCCTGCCACGGCCAGAGCATCTCCCCCCAAGTCTTTGATCTCCTGCACCACCACCTCAGCGGCTTCAGGACTGCGGGAATAATTAACCGCCACGGTGGCCCCTTCTGCTCCCAAGGCTAGGGCGATGGCCCGACCGATGCCCCGGCTTGCTCCTGTCACCAAGACCACCTGCCCCTGCATCGCCTTTTGCATCGGTTGTTGCATGGGGGGCTTATCTGCTTGACTCAAAACGCTCTGCCCTCAAGGATCCACTTCAGCCCCAGAGTATAAAACTTTTTGGGCCGCTAGACAGGCAAGTATGAAGGATTTCTCATTGACATCCTCCCCGGCCTTTAAGGCCGAGGATTCGGTTTAGGCGAACAAGAGCAGTTGCAATTGCTGACCGTCCCGACAGGTTGACGCTTCACCGGATGCCGCTGGCAAGCCAGACTTATGCCTTCCTCCACGTCCGTTTAGAGTCTTGGATTGTCCACC
>JBHJNR010000015.1:0-2838 GCA_050330615.1 Cyanophyceae cyanobacterium | reverse complement strand
TTGGGGGCACAGCTGCTGCGGGGGCTAGAAAACGATATCTTCTGCCAGGTTGGTCTGGTGATGTTGATCGGGTTGGCCAGCAAAAACTCCATCCTGATTGTGGAATTTGCCAATGAGCTGCGCCTCCAGGGCTTGACGTTGATCCAGGCGGCTTTGCAGGCTACCGAAACTCGTTTTCGCGCCATCTTAATGACGGCCCTCAGCACCATCCTTGGCATCCTGCCACTGACTTTAGCCCAAGGAGCTGGAGCGGGCAGCCGCCAATCCCTGGGAACTGCTGTGGTGGGCGGGATGTTGGTCTCTACCCTGCTCAGTCTGTTCATCGTGCCCGTGCTTTACATCGTCATCAAAGGGATCCAAGACTGGATCGTGCCCCCTCCCTCGTCTGAAGCTGAGGATCCCGAGTTATCGGGCGAGTTGGCTTTTGCGGGGGCTATCCCCCTGCTGCCCAAGAGCGACTCCGACATTTTGCATGAGCCGCCTTTATTGCCTCCCCATCTTGTTTCCAAGCCGGATAGTGAGGAGTGAAGAGGCTAGCTAGAGCAGCTCTTCTTCTCTAGGGTTCGTTCTCTAGTACATGTCCACTTAGTGACGGTAGTGAAATGCCTGACGCTCAAAGAGTTGTTTGTAGACTCCATCCTGAGAAATCAGGGTGTCATGGGATCCATGCTCCACAATTCTGCCTTTGTCCAAGACGTAGATGTGATCAGCCATCCGTACAGTCGATAGCCGATGGCTGATCACCAGAGCAGCACGGTGCCCGATTCGCTCACGAAAGTTACGAAACAGCTCAAACTCAGCATTAGCATCTAGGGCACTTGTAGGTTCATCTAACACCAACACCTGTGACTGGTGGAGAAAAGCCCTAGCTAGAGCTACCTTTTGCCACTGACCAATGCTCAACTCCTGCCCTTCGTCAAAGGCCCGACTCAGCTGGGTATCATAGCCGTAGAGCAATTGTTGAATAAACTCATCGGCTCCTGAAGCGACCGCCGAGTGCTTAATGGCGGGATCCTGCTCATCAAGATGGATATCGCCAAAGCGAATGTTATCGCGGGCGGTGAGGGCATACTGGCTGTAGTCCTGAAAGATAACACTGAAAACTCGGCGATACTCCTCGGGGCTAAACAGCCGAACGTCGATGCCATCCAGCAACAATTGTCCTTGAGTCGGGTCGTATAGGCGACATAGGACTTTTATCAGAGAGGTTTTGCCTGAGCCATTGGCTCCCACCAGCGCCACCACCTCACCAGGGGCGATGCTGAGAGAGACATTGCGTAACGCGATGCCAGGGGCCCCCGGATACTGAAATGTGACATTATCCAGCTTTAAACCTGTTTTCATGGGTTTGGGGACGGGTTTTGGCAATTCAGGCTCTTTCAAATCGGGTTTGACATCTAAAAACTCGAAGAGTTGGCCGATGTAGAGGTGGTCTTCGTACATCTTGGAGATGTTGCTCATCAAGGTCTTCACCACGGATTGGCCGCGCTGAAACACTAGCAAAAACAGCACCAGATCCCCTACTGAAGTCCGACCCGCAGCGGTTTGTTGAGCTAGATAAACTAGCGAGAGGAAAAAGGCTAAGGTTCCTGCAATGGCTATTATGGCCTCAAGCAGGGTGCGCCAGCGATTGAGCTTGATCTGTTCGGTGCGAATCTGTGTACGCAGAGAGATGTAGAGCTGTCGCAAAAAAGGCCCCAGTTGGTTGATGCGCAGCTCTTTGGCATGGTGATCAGAGGTCATCAGCCAATCTACATAACCGGCTTTGCGCTCCAGTTGGGTGCGACGTCGTCGCCAGTCGTACAGTGCTCGTGTGAAATACAGCCGCACTAACAACCCAGGCACCACCGACACCAACAAGACCGGCACCAACAACCAATGGATGGAGATGATCAATCCGCCAATTGCCACCAACATCAGGGTGTTTTTGCCCATTTGCAACAGGTTACTGGCTACTCCAGCGGGCCTCATGCTGCCAGCCTCCCGAGCACGCTGTAGGGTGTCGAAGTAGCGGGCACTTTCATAAAAGGACAGATCCACCTCGACTGCTTTGGTGTGGATCAAGCTATTCACATGATCGGCGACGATTAGCCCCTGTATCTCTTGGGCCAATGAGGCCAGCGATTGGGCTATGAGGTGAGCCAGTGATGCGGCCCCTGTCAGGGTGACATAGAGAATGACCTGAGATAGACCTTCAGAGCCATCGTCGGCCCCTAGACTCGTGGTCAGTACATCCACCAGCTCTTTGATCAAATAGAGAGAGGCTAGGCCAAAGATAACTTCGGCCACCAGGAGTCCTGTGCTGAGGAGCGTCCAGGTGGGGGTGCTTTGCCATAGGAGCGGCCAGATTCGGCCCAGTCCATTGACAAAATCAGTGGTTTTAGCGAGCGCGCTGTTCAATGGGGCCGACAGTTTGACAACCAAGACCGTTATCCTCCTATCTGCAAACTCCTTGTTTATACTAATGCAATCTCACTTCTTTGCTACCCATCATTAACCTCCCCTTCAACCCCAGATGATGTGACCTATGCGCCAAGCCTCTGCCTCTCGTTTTGCCGATACGCCGTTAACGGACTCGACGATCCTGGCTGCTTCTAAAGATCAGGTTTCGGCGGGTATGGAGGGTGAAACGGTGATCCTCAACGCGGAATTGGGCACCTACTTTTGCCTCAATGACGTGGGATCCCGAGTTTGGGATCTCGTTGCAACGCCTATTTCGTTAGGAGATATCCACCGAATCCTGCTACCAAGATCCGCCGCAGTGCTCCGCCCATAGCCGCAGGCTTGGGGGGTGGTGTAGACCATAGGTCGTTCCTAGCGGCGGGCGACCGGAGGGAG
>JBHJNR010000014.1:0-4500 GCA_050330615.1 Cyanophyceae cyanobacterium | reverse complement strand
GCTCGCTCTAAGGCCCGTCGATGCCATTCCCCCGGCAAAAACCGGATATCGGTCAGAGGGGTGGAGAGATGGGGGTTAAGCTTGCTCAAGATCAGCAGGCGCTGAAAGCCCAGGTTTTGCGCCCAGGCTCCTGTGGATGTGGCCACTTTGAGAATGCCCCGCTGAATCTGAAAGGGGACGGTATGCTGGGCCACCGCTTCCCCTAAGGCTTCTGACCACACCTGTTGCAGAACCTGGAGAGCACGGTAGTTTGACCAACGGGGATCCCGTTCGAGGCGGCGGAGAGATTGGGTCAGATGCTGGAGTGCCATGGGGCTACTGTAGCCAATTCTGGCTATAAACTATTCCGCTAAGCGATCCAAATTTTCTCGCAGCCGCACCTCAATCAAACACCGGAGCAAACCCACCGCCCCCAGAGCTGCCATCACAAAGGCCGCAATAGCCCAGGATCCCTGTCCCCCTGTCAGCAAAATTGCAGCTGTCACCAACGTGAAGCCCGTCCAGCAGGTGTACATCAGGCTTTTGAGCATGAGGCTGATCCGCCGCAATTGCCGCTCTTGGGCAGTAGACCGTACCCGCAGGGTCAGATCGCCAGCTTCGAGGCGAGATTGCAGCTGCTCCACGGCAGTCTGGGCCGGATGAGGACGTTGCAGACGGGTGGTGACTAAGCTGCGGGTCTGTCGGGCCAATTCCCCTAGAATCCCTTTGCGATCTTGCAGGGCAAATTGTTTGACAAAAGGTTGTGCCGCCTTGAGCAGGTTATAGTCCGGATCCAATACCCGAGCGATGCCATCCAAAGTGGTCAGAGATTTGATCACAAACGTCATTTGAGGAGGCAACCGAAACGGCTGCTGCTCAAACATGGCGACAATTTCCCCGCGCATTTCCCCAAAGGCATAGACATCGATGGGCCGCTCAGTAAATTTGTCCAAAATAAACGTTGCCATCCGATGCACTGGGGTCATATCGGCGGTTCGTTCTAACAAGCCCAAATCGATTAGAGTCTCCACCAAAACAGGCGTATCTTTGCGCAGCACCGCAAAAAATGTCTTGATCATTTGGTCTTTGTCAATCGCCGCCACCTCAGCCATCATGCCGAAATCATAAAAAATGATGGATCCCTCGGGCGTCACTGCCATATTGCCGGGATGGGGATCCGCCTGAAAAAAGCCATCCTGCAATAATTGCTGGAGGTAGCAGGAGATTCCCAAATAATTGATCTCTTTGAGATCTAATCCGCAGGATTCTAAAGTAGATCGATCATTGATTTTGATGCCTGGCAAATAGGACATGGTCAAGACTTTTGTGGTCGTATACCGCCAAAAGATCTCTGGCACCAGAATGCGGGGCTGATCTTTAAAGTTCTCCCGAAACCTATCGGCGTTTTTACCTTCTTGGATATAGTCAATCTCTTGATAAAGAATGCTAAAAAATTCACTGTAGATCGCTTCTACCTCCCGATAGCGAGCTGCCTCCATCCACCGGGCACTCATCTGCAACAGCCCCCGTAAGGCCTTGAGATCAAGGGCAAACAGATTTTCTAGCCCCGTTCGCTGCACCTTGACCACCACAGTCTCGCCCGTATGTAACTGGGCCTTGTGAACCTGCCCCAAGCTGGCTGCCGCCAGGGGTTGAGACTCAAACTCTCGATAGAGACTGCGAATAGAGGTTCCCAATTCGGCCTCAATAATGGCAATGGCCTCAGCCCCACTAAACGGAGGGACATTGTCTTGCAGTTGAGCCAAAGATTCCACATAGGCCACTGGGATTAGATCCACACGGGTGGAAAGAGCCTGTCCAATCTTGATAAATGTTGGCCCCAGCTTTAGCACCTGTTGAGCGGCCCACTGCGCTCGTTGCCGTTGCCGAGTCGGGGTTTGTCCCCGCCAACGATCCCATTGCAGCCCCCAGCCAAACCGAATCCCAAAGGCCATAATCTGCCAACGGCGAGCCCAAACCGTCTGGGAGCGATGCCAGGAGTGGCGCTCTGTTTTAAGGCGCTCTGTTTCAATCGGGGGCACAGGATCCAAGGGGGGAGGATAGGCAGCAGGCAATAGCGGCTTTGAGGCAGTCATAAACCCAGAGTCACAGGCAAGATAAGAGGCAATCAGACAAGCCGTCCACACCACAACAGGAGGGATGGGCCAAGAGAAATAAGGCAGGAGAAATGGGACAGGACAGAGGCCAGGATCCCCAAGCATTCGGGGATTCACTTAGAATGGGTCAGAACTGGTGGATACGGCTCCCCCCAATGTTAAAACCACCCCAGGGATCCCAGCGCAACACTCCCCAGCCGATCGATCTCAACCGGACTTATACCTGTCCCTGCTGTCATCAAGGGCAACTGCGCCCCATTCTGCTGACGGAGGCTCTGGGTTGTAACCGTTGTCAGCATATCTTTTCGGTTACTGACAAGCTCTATATCGAACAATTAGCCACCTCCTATGCCTATCGCAAGCTGTGGTTCTGGAATGGCCGCCAATGGCTGTTGAAGCGGGATCCTTATGATCACAATCCGCCGCTTTTGCTCTGTGCCGCCATCCTGTTCATTTTGTTGCTGTTTGGGCCTTTGCTGGCCCGACAGATCGAAGAGTGGACACCTCTGCTGAGTTTCTTGGCGGTGCTCTGGATTCTGCTGGGATCCCTATTGCTGGTAGTCTTCATCTGGGGCATCTCGCGTCATCCCTAGGGATAGGCGCAGCTGTCACCCTATCAACACCCTACTCACATGGGCACAGCTTGAAGTCTAAACTCGATCTGGAGCCGATGGCTGTGCTTGGCTGGCTTCTTGGAGGCTCATGGTAAACGACTTCGATCTGAGTACAACCTTGCGGCAAGTGCGCCGAGCCTCGCAGCAATTGACCCGGCTATCTGGGGAAACCCGCAACCGCGCCATTGCTGTCGTTAGCCAAGCCCTGCGAGACTCTCGGGATGACATTTTAGAAGCCAACACCCTCGATCTAGAAGCCTCTCGGGGGCAACAGGGCTGGGTTCTGGAGGGAATGAAGTTGACGCCAGAGCGGCTAGAAGAAGCGGCCTGCCAGTTGGATCAGCTCACCCTGACCCCAGATCCCATTGGGGTGATGGATCAGAGCTGGCGTACGGGCGAAGGAGATACCTTTTCCCGTTATCGGGTGCCGCTGGGGGTGATTGCCTTGGTCTATGAGATCTATCCAGAGTTCGCCCTCCAGGGGTTAGGGATGGGCCTCAAAACTGCCAATGGATTGGTGTTGTGCAGCAGCGATACCCTCACCCATACCCATCAGGTGATGATCGAACGCCTGAGCGAAGCAGCTTATACCGCTGGGATCCCGGAAGGCGCAATCCAGTTGGCCCCCCCCGATCAAGTGCATCTTCCTGATAGTGAGGACACTCGCCTACCTCCCCTACTACAGCAGTCCCGCTTTGTTGACCTGATCATTCCCTGTGGTCGCTCCAGTTGGGTAGAAGCTCTGCAACAGGGCAGCAGCACCCCTGTTTTGGCCACAGCGCTGGGCTATGGCTACCTCTATATTGATGACTCAGCCTCGTGGCCCTTGGTGGAGAGTCTCCTGACAAGGGGTCTTAGCGGGGAGGCGATCAGCTCGCGATTGGTGTTGCAACCTGTTTTACTGGGGCTGTTGATGCAACGCCAGTGGGTTGATCGGCACCTCCCAAACCTGATCGATCTGTTATCCACCCAAGAAATCGCCTTGCAGGCGGATGCCGCCATTGCCCATTGGGTCTCCAGTGAAGACCAGAGTGGGAGATTGGATCCCATTATGGACAGCATCGACTCAGCCTCGCTGCCCAGCGTCCGCCTCCAGCAGGTGAACGATACCAACGAAGCGATCCAGTGGCTGAATAAAAACGGATCCCTCCTCTCCGCCGGGATCCTGAGTGATTCTCATCAGGCCATCAGTCGCTTTGTGCAAGAGATCGACACCGCCACCATCCTGATCAACCAGCTGCCCTTACAGGTGGACTATCCAATGGATGTGTTGATGCCCTGTTCCGTGCAGAAGCTCCATACCCGTGGCCCCATCACCCTAGAGTCACTGACCACCCTGAAGTATGTGGTGATGGGACAGGTGGGATCCCGCAGCGGACGGATCTAGCCGACCAACTTATCTCTCCGGCCCACCCCTGAGGACTGTACTTTTTAGAAAATGGCAGTCTAAATCACACCTTTATCCACCGTTCAACGGTAATTTTGAGGGAGTTAGAGGTTCAGTAGCGACTTTATTCTGATAAAATGCGCCCTCACTCATTGGGATCCAGGCATACCTTGTCTAGAAGTGTTAACTAAGGTAACCTAACCAGAGAGAACGCTCACCCCCTGTTGAAGCAACTGTCCCAAAAGCCCATCAGCTTAGGGATCCAGCCGCTTTGACATTTTCTCTTCTCTGTTCCCGATTGTGTGAGGAAACGTCCTTGAAGCCATTGACGACAGGCCAGCCCGGTCGTGAGCCACTTTTGGCTGCCAACCGGATGACCAGTGCCGCCGTGAGCACTGTGGAA
>JBHJNR010000013.1:0-6192 GCA_050330615.1 Cyanophyceae cyanobacterium | reverse complement strand
AGCTGGACTGCTCGCAGAGGTGTCAACAGGGGCGAGGTGATCTCATCTTTGGCCACCGAGGCCAAGAAGCCCGCTTTCACATAGGCTGCTTCATCCACCCCCGGCGGGATCCGGTCGGCCAAGAGCTGGAGTAGAAACTTCTCTTCCCCAGATGGAGGAGCTTTGAGCAAATCGCACAACTGGCTGGTCTGGGCGGCATTGAGGGGTAAGGCCGGGATCCCTTGGCTCTCGCGAATGGCAGCCTGTTGACGGTATTGAGCCAGCATGGGGATCCCTCCTGTGGGGTGACGACTGTGGGATCCCTATTTTACGCATGGAGGACAGATCTGGAGTGTTTGGCGTGGACTAGACTGGGGAAATTAAGCCATCAGATTGACCCATGAGCATCATGATTGACCCAAAAAACTATCCAGGGTCAAGCAAGTAAGGCCGTGATTCAAAATGAAGTTCAAGGGCATTACAAAAACTCTCAAGGCTATCAAGTAAGGCGTTGTAGTAGGCGTAAGGATCCTCTTGCTCTTTCTCTAAGCATTCGTATAAAGCCAATTCGGGATCAGGCATCAATGGGTGCTGTGGAAGATCTAATCCTGCCGCTGTTAGACGTATTGAGGCAATCGATACTAGCAATGCGGACATAGTATCAATATTGCCCTGATTCAGATCATGCAGACCTTCTAGGATCAAGTCTCCTCCTGGCAATTCATGCAGATTCATAACCTTCTATCCTCTCTATCCGATTGATAAGACTGAATAAAATCAATAATTCTAGTGTTGATCACATCAGGGTTTAGGGAAGGATATCGAATCAACTGAGGGCGGATAGCATCCAGTCCATCAGCTAAATCCTGCAAAGAGAATAGCTGATAGCCATACATCGCATGGACATCTCTGAGATCACGATCAAATCCACGAGAAAGTTTAGAAAGAGCTTGAGAGGTAAAGTCATAGTGATAGAAGAAAACTTGACCATACTTGCCAATGAAGACACTTCGATCACGCCACCCAGATAGAGGGGGTAAAAAGTCTTGGGGAGAAGCCAATTCAATGTTGATATTAAGTTGCTGCTTCAGTTTGGCAATAGCATCAAAAATTCCCTCGGGTTCAGGATCCAATCGGATATCAACATCAACAGTAGAGTTCCGCCAACCCAAGAGCAGAGCACTTGTACCTCCCGTGAAATAGATACAGCCTGGACTCTGAGCTTCTCGACCCAAAGCCTGCATCAGCCGATCTATTTTTTCAGGATTAACATCTGAGCGCATTGAGGCTTGTCCCCGATAGACTACTCTCGGATCCTTTCGCGAAAGCCCATCAGCGCGTCATACTGATCCCCAAGCCGCACGAACTCCGCCAATACATCAAAATCAAGATCAGGCAGCAGTCGGCTTTTGGATCCCATTTCATAGCCATTTTCTCCCAAACAGTGGAGCCGAAACTGACTATCTCTCCACTCCCAAACCTCAGGGATCCCGAGTCCTTGATAGATCTCTAGCTTGTCAACCAATCCACTGCTCAAAACAACTTCAACCGCAATATCAGGCAACTCTTTTTTGCCGCCCAAACAATAACACTCATCTGGCTCTACCCCCCGTTGCTTAGATGCCCGACGAAAGGTGGCAGAGCCAATACCATGAAACCGGATCCGCTTTTCTTGGAAATAGGCTTCGATGAGCATACCCAATAGGGTTTTTAGTTCCTCATGCTCTAGAGAGGTAGTCATGATCTCTAGCAATCCTTCTAGATAGCTCAGCCTCAGATTGGGGAAATCATCTCCAAGAGTTGCTAGCAATAGCTCATACTGATGCCAACTCACCCCTGACAAGAGAACACGTTGCTCAGAGGTGCTAAAGGTCAATGGAGTTAGTAAGGTTGATGTCATCGGGCAGATTCTCGCAGGCTACATCGGATCCTGTCATCTATACGAGTGTAACTGTCTGCAAGGGGCTGGCTGGGATCCCTATTTTATGCATGGGGGACAGATCTGGAGTGTTTGGCGTGGACTAGAGGTGCCAAGACTATTAGATCATCACCAATTTCTGAAAGCGGTGTACACCCAGTCCATCTGAGAAGAGCTGGCTCCTTAGGCGACTGAAACCCTTCAAAGCCACAAGTAAGCCAGAAAGGAAATAAGTCTTCTTACAACTCAGCCTTAGAACTGTCTTTTACGACAAATTCTAAGGCTGGAAAAGTAAAATTTAGAGTAAAAACTAGGGATCCCAAAGATTAAAAGTGACGTTTAACCTCTTGGCCTAAAACCATTGGCGAGAGGCAGTCCGCTCCATATCAGCTTGGGCTTGATGCAGAGTTTTGAGATGCTGATCAGCCATGTCGGTTTCATTCATGCTGGGCAAGAGATGGCGGGCTTGTAAGGCCATATGGATCTGCAAATCAGTCACATACCCACAAACACTGTTGCCAACAGACTGTTGAGAAGAAGAAAAGGCAAAGGTTGAATCCAGCAAGGCTTTACTCCCGAACTTGTGCGACTGTGTGTGGTGCAACCGAGTCCGGCTGCGGGCTTGGAGAACTTTTCAGATTGAGGCATCGTCATCACGCCCCTTTCGTCCTTGACACCCTATCACGAGAATCTCGGCATATCAGACGTAATCAAGTAACGTTTAACGAAGCTAAACACAGAGCCTTTACATTTGTACAAACTTGGTTGATCTTTTGCTCGGATTGGTGGCTCTAATGGGTAACAGGCCATAGCTCATAATCGGCTTCTGGCAGACTTTTTAGGATCCTCATGCTGACACCTGCGGCTCAAGCTCTGATCGATCAGTTGCAGCTCCAGTCCCATCCAGAAGGGGGCTACTTTCGGGAAACCTGGCGGGCTAGTTTGGTTTTGCCACCCCAGATTCTCCCCGATCATGGAGGTCCCCGCGCCGCAGGGACACTGATTTACTACCTCCTGCCCACGGGATCCCGCTCTCGGGCTCATCGGGTGCGCTCCGACGAGCTTTGGCTATTCCATGCCGGGGATCCCCTGCTATTAACCGTGAGAGCCACCCCAGACGGGGCCCCGGAGCAGGTTTATGGACTGGGGCAAAAAGGGTGCTACCAGGCGGTGGTGCCCGCCAACCGCTGGCAAGAAGCCGAACCCCAGGTGGGTAAAGCAGGCTATGCCCTGGTGTCTTGTGTCGTGGTGCCAGGGTTTGATTTTGCTGATTTTGAGATGGTGCCCTCACCTCGGTGAGCCAGCATCCCCATCGATGCATCCCAGTGGACAAGGATTGGGCTAACTGTTCTCTTCGGCATAGCCCGCTTCGCGCCAAGCCCGGATCCCGCCATCCATCGAGCGCACATGACGGTAGCCCATCTTTTGCAGATAATCAGCCGCCAGTGCCGAGCGAAAACCGCCGCCACAGTAGAGCACAATATCAGCATCTTTGTCCGGAATCCGGGTCTCAATATCTCGCTCGAGGATCCCTTTGCCCAGATGGGTGGCTCCGGCAATATGGCCGGCTGCCCACTCGGAGTCCTCCCTCACATCGACCAGATAGAAAGGATCCCCTTGCTGTAGTTGGGCTTGGATCTCATCGATCGCGCATTCGAGGATCCGTTGCTTGGCCTCTTGCACCAGAGCCAAAAAGGCGGGGGAATGATCAGCTGCCATAACGATAAAAGAAAAGAAGAGGGTGGGTGGATAGTCAGTTAAACAGTGGAGACAGGGTCATCCGTGCCCATGATAAGCGGATAGGGCCAGTGAGTTGACTAGCTGGAAAAGACGTGGGCTCGCTGCAATTGCTTGATGATCGGATCCGCCAGTTGATTGTCTAGATCTTTGGGATCTTTGACCAAGAGATAACTGCTGTTATCAATGTCAAAGGGGAACCTACCGCTGTATTCTTCTCGCTGAAATTGAATTAGCATGATTTCTTCAGGTTGCTTGGTCTGAAGGGCATAACCCAGCTCCACACAGACCTGGGGGCTGGGGCATCCACTCGTCCCTTCCGCAAAGGTTGCCACGGGGGTCACATCTGCGATCACCAACAGCGACTGCTTCAGCTTGCGCAAAACGGCGGCATCAATGGTGTAGTTGCCTTCTGCCGACTCCATGGATTGTTCTAGGTGAATGGGCATTACCAGTCCGGGCTTACGGTTGATCGCTTCCATCAAATGAGTTAGCGACTTGCTGATGGCCTGACTGGATGCCGGGTAATGCCCTTGTCCACAGAACAGAATCACCGGATCCCGATAGGTGAGGGTGCTGCGTTTGGTGAAATACATCTCCCGGCTGATCAAGTCCAGATTAGAGATGCTGTAGGCTCCACTGCCCTCGATGTAGAACTCCACCATCTCCCCTTCCAGATAGCGTTGAAACCACTGGGATCCCTTGATATCGTCCAATTCGTTGAGCAGATCTGCCCGCATGCCCGTTTTAAGCAACCCGGTACGACTAAGGCGCAGGTCAGGGGCTTTGGTCTGCATCTGGGCCACCGACAATACCGATTCGAGATACCAAGCTTTGAGGATGATAATCGCCATGGGATCCCTCCTTGTGAGGTTGCGTTGGGTTGAGGTAGTTCGGATCTCAGATCGGCCCCAGCCAGCTGGGGAGAACGCTGGGGAGGAACAGGGAACTTAGTGTAACCTCCCTGGGCTTCAGACTCTAATCCAGCCTAGAGTGCATCCTCATGATTCTTACCCTAGTGCTCAGGGGGCATTGCGCTAAGACCCAAGATGCTGCTAAAAGAGGGGATCCCTTTTTCTCTGTCACCCTGGCTAGGATTTTAGCGGTCAGGGCTGAGGGTGGCACTCTCCCCAAAAGGAGGGTTTGCCATCAGGGCACTCTTAAAATCATGGCCTCAAACCATGGCCTCTGTTGCGTGACCATTTCACCTGAATTGATAGAGTCTGAACCATGAAGGATTCGTTTGACTGGATTGTAGTGGGGGCGGGCATCACCGGAGCGGCTCTAGCCTATGAGCTCTCTCGCCAAGGTCATTCGGTCTTATTGATCGAAAAAGACTCGCCGTTGCAGGATGCCACCCGTTATAGCTACGGCGGGCTGGCCCATTGGGCGGGACGTACGCCCCTGATTCAACAGGTGGGGGCAGCTGGGATCGCCCGCTATCGCCAACTGGAGGATGAACTGGGCCAATCCATCCAGTTTCGGGAGGTGGATTTGGTGATGCCGATTCCCGTCACAGCCGATCCGCAGCAGGTGGCTCAGGCTCATCAGGATATGCGGATCCCACCCCAATTGCTCAGCCCCCAAGAGGCCAAGGATCTGGAGCCGCTATTGGATGTTTCTCATCTCTCTGGGGCGCTGCTGGCTCGACACGGCCATATTCGGCCAGAGTTGACTGCTGCCGCCTTTGCCGATGCCATGGTGCAGCGGGGGGGTAAGCTCCTGATTGGCATCGTTTCTCAGCTGCGACCGGGTAGTTTGCAAGCCGGGGCCAGAACCTACCATGCGGCCCATATTGCTGTTTGTGCTGGGGCCTGGGGACGTTCGTTGTTACGGGCTGCCGGGATGCCGGTACCCCTCTACTTCACCCATGCCGAACTGATTGAAGTGGATCCCCAATACACTGCCGGGATCCGCATGCAAACGATGGTTACCCCAGCCCTCTTGCAGCGGGTAAACCTAGAACAAGCGGCCACAAAACCAACTCAGGATTCTTTATGGGATCAGCCAACTCAAGAATGGGGCCCCGCCATTTTGGATGTGGGGGCTGTGCAATTTCGCGATGGCAGCATCCGCATTGGCCAGATTAGCCGCACCGTCAGCAGTATGGATCCCGTCGTTGCTCCGGCGGAGAGTGAGGCTCAGATCCGGGCGGGGATTGCCCAGTGGCTTCCAGCCCTGAAAGATCTACCCGGCACCTGGCGACATGCCCGTGTATCGTTCAGCGCCGACCAGCTCCCGTTGGTGGGATCCCTGCCGGGAAGCAATGGAAGGGTCCATCTCTTTTCGGGGTTCAGTAATCCCCTAGCGGTGGTGCCTGTCTTAGCCGAACGCTATGCTCGGTTTGTCTCCTCAGATCATCCACAGGATGAGGTCATTGACCAACTCTCCCTCAGTCGCTTCCAAGTAATAGCCCGCTAGCCCATCCCCTATTCCCGCTGTTGCTCAGTAGGCATTCGGTTCAGGAGACTGAGCTGGCATGGAGCCTAACTCAGGATTGGCAATGGCCAACTGTCTATAAAACTCGGTGATCTGTTCCACCTGCTCCCGTTGCTGAG
>JBHJNR010000012.1:0-14552 GCA_050330615.1 Cyanophyceae cyanobacterium | reverse complement strand
GAGCCGGTTCAGCCCCCCCAAGATATGAATGAGCGGGTCAAGGTCGCCATCGAAGGGGTGAGCAACCCCACGGTGCTGAGCTACATGGACAACCTCAATGCCAACGACTTTGAGGCTCTGGTGGCGCTGTTTACCGATGATGGCGCGCTCCAGCCCCCCTTTCAGCGTCCTATTGTGGGCAAACCGGCAGTCTTGCGCTTCTTCCAAGAAGAATGCCAAAACCTGAAGCTGTTGCCAGAGCGTGGCGTGTTGGAACCGGCCCAAGATGGCTACAACCAGATCAAAGTAACAGGCAAGGTGCAGACCCCTTGGTTTGGCGGCAATGTGGGCATGAATGTGGCCTGGCGCTTCTTGCTCAACCCTGAGAACAAGATCTTCTTTGTGGCGATTGACCTATTGGCATCTCCCAAAGAGTTGCTCAACTTTGCCCGCTAGATTTTGAGTGAGACGGGATCCTTTTGGCTTGATGGCAACATCAAAGGGATCCCTATTGGGCAGCTTAGACGAGGGGCTTAAGTCCCTTGTTCGGTATTGATAACTTGACCCCGCCGAGCACCCGTTATCTTATAAGCTGGCTTTGTTTGAGCACTAGGATTACTCAGCAAACGGGTAATTTTCTGCTTAACTCAACCAACTCATACAACTTTTGACAGTTTTTCTAACCCCTTTGATTTCCTTGAATTGAGATTTGCACATGAAGACTTTATCAAATCAGTGGACTGAAACCGAGCACTCGGTGGTGGAGTCTGCTTTTCAAGTGGCTCACACCCGTGAGACAGAGGCTCTGATGGCCGAAATTCGCCAAAGGGTGGGATCCCTGACCTGTGTGGAGGATATGTGGACTTTGCATGATCGGTTGAGCGTTAAGCGACATGAGATCGATGGCAAATATGATCGGGATCCCTCAGCTTTGTTATTCGGATTAGCCCAATTGATTAAAGATGGCTGGCTTCAGAAGGACGATCTGGCTGGGTTGACAGCGGATAAAATCGCCAAGGTGTCAGCTCTAGCCAGAATGTAGAGGTCTGCTGCTAGAGGTGGGGGAAGAGCAGGATTGTGAGGATCCCGGCTTAACATGTGCGCCAAGGTAAGCGTATCCAACTGGGCCGATAATGGGTGGGGTTGATATGGGTGGGATAAGGTAAAGGGTATCTTTAGCTGTGCCACCCCGTTGCCACTCAGGAGCGAGCCACTATGACTGGGATTGCAATTGAAATTCTTGCTATTTTGGCTTTAGTGATTGCCAATGGCGTCTTTTCGGGTTCAGAGATTGCTGTTATATCTTCTCGAAAAATTCGATTGGATCAAATGGCTCAGGATGGCAATCAATCAGCCAAGAAGGCACTGGCGTTAGCCACTTCCCCCAATGATTTTTTGTCAACGGTACAAATAGGCATCACCCTAATCGGTATTCTCAGTGGCACCGTAGCTGGGGCAACATTTGTCTCTCGTCTCAATCAACTTTTAAGCCAAGTTCCCTTTCTCGATACCTACAGTGATGGGATTAGCGTCGGCCTTGTGGTGGGCATCATCACTTATCTATCTTTGGTGGTCGGAGAGCTTGTCCCCAAACGGATTGCCCTCAATAATCCTGAGCTGATTGCCTGTTGGGTAGCCAAACCGATGGGATGGCTTTCCTGGATAACGGCACCTCTCGTCAATCTACTCACCGCCTCCACCGAGGGGCTATTGCGACTGCTGCGGATTAAACCTACTGATGAACCCACCATCACCGAAGAAGAGATCAAGTTAGCCATTCGGCAGGCGGGAACCACTGGGATCCTGGCCCACTCTGAACAGGCGATGTTGGAGCGAATTTTTTTGCTGGGGGATCGATCCGTCAAGTCCTTGATGACCCCCCGGCGAGAGATTTGTTGGCTGGATATCGAAGCCTCTCCCGAAGACACGCTTAAGGTGGTGAGCAATACCGCCTACACCCGTTTTCCGGTAGCCCGAGGTGATTTAGACCAATGCTTGGGGGTGATCAAAGGAAGCACAATTTTGACTGCACAATTGCGCAACCATCCATTGGAATGGGAAGCTCTGATTCAATCTCCTTTGTTTATCTCTGAAAATACATTTGCCCTCAAGGTTTTGGAACAATTCAAACAAACGGGGATCCACTTGGCCCTGGTGGTGGATGAATATGGCGGCATCGAAGGATTGGTCACCCTGAACAATGTGATGGAGGCAATCGTGGGAGATTTGCCCTCTTTGGAAGACCAAGAACAGCCCCTATTTGTGCAGCGAGAAGATGGCTCTTGGCTCCTAGAGGGATCCCTGCATATCGAAGAATTTAGAACCGTGTTTCATATTGAAGGGTTTGAGGAAGAGAAAGAAGTTGGCTATCACACCTTGGCCGGATTTATCATTCATCAGTTAGGGCATATTCCTGAGGCGGGCGAACACTTTGAATGGCACGGATTTCGCTTTGAGGTGGTGGATATGGATGGGATGCGGGTGGACAAAATCTTGGCAATGCGGAAGCCCTAAGACGAGGTGGCGTCAATCTATCCCCTCCAAACAGGGGGCTTAAACCCCTTGTTTGAGCTGGCCGAGGAACTGGGATAGAAGCCCCGTCCTTCTAGGCGGGCTTTTCAGTGATCCTGAGCTTGCGGATCAGTTCTCGAATGACATCCGTCTGGGTTCTGCCCGTTGCCGCGCAATACGCCTTAAGCCGCTCCATCTCGGACTCCGCAATCCTTACCGTGAGGGGAGTTTTAGTCATTAATTTGCATTAATTTGCACTTCAGATTGCAGTATGACTATAGCATGAAAGCACGTTGCAACTACCGGCTCCCCCCTCATCCTGGTCAGCATCCACGATCCTTCAGGTCGGGGAGGATGTCAAAGGAGTAAAATAAGGGTCGCAAAACGCTATTTTGCCCCCAGAGTTCTCTCTTTTCTTGAATCTCATGACGTCTCAAAGCCTCGAAGAACAACAGATTCAGCACAAACGGCTCTGGATGGCGGCCATCAAACCACCGATGTATAGCGTCGCCATCATGCCCATCTGGGTGGGATCTGCTTTGGCCTATCATCTCCAGGGATCCTGGAATGGTCTGATTGGGGGCATTTTTGTGGTGTCGGCCATCTGTGTGCTGGCCTGGACGAATATCAGCAATGACGTGTTTGATGCCGCCACAGGCATTGACCAGAATAAACACCATTCTCTTGTCAATCTGACCCAAAAGCCACAGTTGGTATTTTGGGTAGGCAATGCCTTTTTGCTGGCCGGACTGTTGGGGGTGGGCTGGATCACCTGGGATCAGCAGGATCCTACTGTGCTGCTGCTGGTTTTGGCCTGTTGTGCCTTGGGCTATGTCTATCAGGGGCCTCCCTTTCGCTGGGGTTATCAGGGCTGGGGCGAGGTGCTGTGCTTTTGGGCTTTTGGCCCGCTGGGGATCTCGGCTGCTTTCTATAGCCAGGTGGGGAGCTGGGATCCCTTGTGGTCTCAGCCTGGGGCTTGGGCAGGCACAACTCTAGGCGTCGGCCTAGTTACCAGTTTGATCTTGTTTTGCTCCCACTTTCATCAGGTCAGCGACGATCAGGCCGCTGGCAAACGATCCCCGGTGGTGAAGCTGGGTACTCTGCGATCAGCTCAGTTGATCCCCTGGCTCTGCGGCATCCCGTTGGTGATTCCGGTGGTGGGCGGTCTGACGGGATCCCTGCCCCTCTGGACGATGCTGAGCTGGATCGGACTGCCATCAGGGATCCAGTTGTCTCGGCTGCTGTTGCAGCGTCATGATCAGCCCGAGCAGATCAGCCATTCCAAATTCATGGCTGTCTCGATGCATATCTGGTACTGCCTCTTCTTAGGCTTGGGCTTAGTGCTCTGAAACACAAGGTCATCCTGCAAACCCCTGAGATACTTTCGCAATGACAAGCAGGAGATCATCCACGTGCAAGACTCGGAGAGCGGTGAGACTCACGAGCATTCGCTAAGGTGCAAAAAGAGCTATCAGTTGCAAAACCATCAGTGCAAAAAGTGGCGTAGACCAGTGTGCAGCATTGCCAACTGATGCTGATTGGCCACATCGGTTGAGTCTTGATCCCGTAAGCTGCCACCCGGTTGAATGATAGCTGCGATACCTGCGGCAGCCATCAGCTCAACGCTGTCCCCAAACGGGAAGAAACCATCACTGGCCAAAACCGCCCCCCGCGCCTTTTCTCCCGCCTGCTCAAGGGCAATCTTGACAGAGCCCACTCGATTCATCTGTCCGGCCCCAATCCCCAAGGTCTGGTGATGGTGACTGATGACGATGGCATTAGACTTGACATGCTTGCAAACCCGCCAGGCAAAGGCCAGATCGGACTGTTCCACTGGGCTGGGGATCCGCTCCGTTACCGTTGTCCAGGCTGAGGGATCCGACGGGTGATCATCCGCCTGTTGAACCAGGATCCCTCCCGCAATCGGTCGCAAGGAGAAGGCTGGGCCGACGGATAGATCCGCCAACGTCAAAACCCGCAGATTCTTTTTGGTCTGGAGGATCTCAGCAGCAGCAGCATCCACCCCTGGAGCCACCACGCACTCCAAAAAGGTCTGGGTCAGTTGGGTGGCCGTTGCCACATCAATGGGCTGGGTCAGGGCCACAATCCCGCCAAACGCTGAGACCGAGTCAGCCGCTAAAGCCCGCTCATAGGCCTGAGCCAAGGTCTCCCCCAACGCTACCCCACAAGGGTTAGTATGCTTGATCACCACCGCAGCAGCCTGCTGTCCAGCCACAAATTCTGCCGCAATGGCCCGCGCCGCCTCCAGATCCACCAGATTATTAAAGCTCAGCTCTTTGCCTTGCCATTGCACTGCACTGCTCCAGCCCTGCTCCAATCCCGGATCCCGGTACCAGCGAGCGGCCTGATGGGGATTTTCGCCGTAGCGCAGGGTCTGCTTAGGGATCCCGTGAACTGTCAAACGCTCCGGCAACGGGCTGGGGGCAGCAGGGGCATGGGTGTCAGGATCCGGTTGGGCATCCAGATAGGCGGCGATGGCTCGGTCGTAATCTAGGATGCGGCTAAAGGCTTGGCGGGAGCACTGCCAGCGAAAACTGAGGCGAGGGCTAGATTGGCTGGCCAACTCCTGCAAATAGGGTTGATATTGAGCTGGATCTGTCAGGACGGTGACATGGGCATAGTTCTTGGCAGCAGCTCGCACCAGGGTGGGGCCACCGATGTCAATCTTTTCGATCGCCTCAGCCAAGGTCACACCTGGCTGAGCCACCGTTTGTTCAAACGGATAGAGGTTGACCACCACCAACTCAATCGCCGGGATCCCTTGCTGGGCAAGATCAAGCCGGTCTTGCTCCAGATCCAACTGGGCCAAGATGCCCCCATGCACGCGGGGATGCAGGGTTTTGACTCGTCCACCCAGCATCTCTGGTGCTCCCGTATGTTGCCCCACAGGCGTGACTGGGATCCCGGCCTCCTGAAGGGTGCGAGCGGTGCCACCACTGCTGATCAGGTCGAAGCCATACTGCTCCACCAACTGGCGAGCCAGCTCCACCACATTGGTTTTGTCAGACACACTGATCAGGGCTAACCGCGCCATTGCAACCTATGCCAATCTCTACGTTTGCTATCCTACGCCCGCACGGTCGCTAGCGATAGGTTGGTGACAGCCACCCTGATTCGTCTGGATTCGTGGCGTGACGTATTGAGACAGGAAGCAACTCGTATCCCAGACAACTATCCTAGATAATTATCTCAGGCAGGGAGCGCTTAATGGGAGCTTGAGGCTTCTGGGGCTAAATCGAAGCTGATCGCCTGAGCCTTAAAATCCCCACTCAGGCCATACACCACCCACTCCGCCAAGCGATTACCCTCTTGATAGCGGACAATCCGGCCTCGCAAGGGCAGCAATTCTTCCTCGCTCACAAACTGACCATAAGTGCCCATATACTCTGCTGGATTGGGGGGTAAGTCCGCCTGACTCTGAATCTCAATCCGAAACACTTGGTTGTTGGCATTGGTAAACGCAGTCAGATCTCCCTCTGCCAAGCGACGATGTAGGGCTTGGAAAACCTGCGATCCCCGCTCCACCACCACCCGCTCCATCATCGGGTCAGAGAGCTGCGAGACATCATCCCCCAAGGCAATCGCCATCACAGGTTGAGCCCCTAACATCACGAGCGTGGTGAGCAAGAGCAGCCCAAGCCCTAGCTGCCGAGTGACTTGATGAAAAACTCCAGGGATCCCAGGAGCCTGGTTCAGACTCTTGGCCATCGTCTTAATTGTCGGCACAGCCAAGATAGCTTTCAGATCACATACTTTTAGATCACATAACAGTGCAAACATCTTCGTTCCTTCCTCTTCTGAATCTTTCACAGGTTTTATCTTTTCCAGATCCAAGGGGATCCCCAGTCATCAGCCCAACGGGGCAAAGCCAATGCGCCCTTGATCAGAGTCAAACAGAACATCGGACTTGAAGAATAGGGGCATGCCTAAAAGCTGAACATTGTTGGTGGAATCCACAAAGATGCGATCGCTGCCGGGGGTGATGGGGAATGTGACATTCACCTGATAGATAAAAGCTCCCGGTAAAATCGCTTGAAACGAGGATCCCGTTGGCAAGGAGCGAATCAAAAAAGTTGGCCCACCCAAGAGGGGCGAGTTGATCAGGATATCTGATGTGCCGGTATCAAAAACAGTACGGCCCGGTGGCGAGTTGAGCAGTTGTTCTCCCCCCACCGTGATGGCATAACTGACCTCCAGGGATCCATCATCCCAAATGCGGGTGCCATCCGAAAAGCTGGTGCCATTGCCAGCCGGGGCTAGATTCAGAATGCCAAAGCCAGAGGTATTGATCGGGGTCAAACCCGCTGTAAAGGTGCCTTGGCTGGATTGGAACCCACCCGTACGAATGATGTAGCCGGAGCCAAAGTTGCCAGGCAGTCGGGTGAGGGGGTTGAAAATGTCAACATTGGCGGTGCGGGCCGCTAACGACGTGCCCACGATGCCCGCAAAGGGTTGGCCACCGTTGAACAGTCGGTCTGAGCACTGCTCGGCTCCGGGGGCACAGCGCACCTGATCGATCAACTGAATCGCGACGGGCTCAGAAGACATAACGCCCCCCAATGCCACAGGAGCACGGGCCACCACCCCGACAAACTGGGTATTGTCACCAAAGGTAACGACAGATGGGGTTGAAGTCCGCTGCAACCCTTGCGTGCCCGCTGCCGAAGCTAACACCCTCAATCCTGCGGATCCCGTATCCAGAAGCAATTCCGCCTCTTGTCCCGCCACCGCTAAAGAAAGTCCCAACAGCTTCAAGCTGCCCACATTTCGCACCGGCATCGCAACCGTCACCGCATTGGGATCCGTTGGAGTGATGGGCATACTGGGCAACGGCACCGACGTTGTTGGGGCTGTCTCGCTACCACACGCAACCAGCATCAGCACACAGACCGTGAGCGCAAGTCCTGACAACAGACTCCGCCTGATGGCCTGGATCCCTGGCTGGATAGCGCCCAGACAGTCGAGCAATCCTGGGAAGGGCCTAAACCCCGTTGGCATCATGATTGGCATGATTGGTTGCACGTCCTCAAACACCTGTTCTATCCACCAAGAGTATGGAGGCAAATGCCCCCACTCGCAGGGTGCTTTCGAGCAAGATCAGGGGCAAGAGCATCCTGATGCCCGACGTTTCAGGTTCATGGGCAGAGTCTTGAACGAGAAAACGTATTCAGTTAGGCATTCCCGATTGATCTCAAATTGATCTCAAAAACTGTTCATGGGGAGATACCGCTGGGATCCGAAAGCTATTCTTGAAGGAATAGTGCCAGTCTCCACCTTCTATGCCGTAGGCTTGTAACGTCGCCTGGGATGCCGCCATGAGTTCGACCGAAAGAGACTCTTTAAGAACTGCTGCCACGCTAGAACGATCGCGGCAGCGTCTGGCCCGGATGGGAGCTTTTAGTTTTTGGATCCAGGTGGC
Organism: Cyanophyceae cyanobacterium; assembly: GCA_050330615.1. Taxonomy (GTDB): domain Bacteria; phylum Cyanobacteriota; class Cyanobacteriia; order Thermostichales; family Thermostichaceae; genus JAAUUM01. The sequence continues at coordinate 6,622 of JBHJNR010000012.1, read as the reverse complement.
TTTAGGCGTGACAGCGGGCCTCTCCTGGATCTTTGTCATCTTCGGTCGCCTGTTTGGGCGATTTGGCTTCAGTGAGTCGGCGGGCACCAATCTGGCCACCGTCACCGTTTTTCTATCGCTGTTGACGCTGCTCACCAGCTTGTTCTTTACCTTTCGACAGTTCAAGGACGCCCAAAATCTGAATGGGGATCGGCTGTCCCTGTTGGTGGTCTGGATGCGGCGGCTTTTATTGGTCAATCTGGCTGGGATCCTCCTGTCTGTGATCTCCTCAGCAGCCCAGACGGGGGAATTGTTAAGCAGTACCTTGTTTGGGCGATTTTCGGTCACCTTCGAGATCCCTGGACTGTTGTTGGCGGTGGCCAGTACCAACATCACGCTGTCTCACTTTGTCAGTCTGGTGTTTGTCCTCTGGGTCTTGGGGATCCTTGATCAGCGGAATCCCCTGAATGATTCCCCCTCCTAACGAAGACAACCTATTGGCTTGAGCCAGATTAGTTTGGCCAAATAACCCTTTCAACTCATCTCACACAGCGACTCAACCAGGGATCCCATCGCCAGTTTTCTCACCTGTCAGCAAAACTCGCTATGATCCGATAATAGTCAATTGACCCTTGGTGTTTCCCTCCTTCATTTTGTCACCGTGCAGCGACTCAGCAACCCGTAGGGATCCACGATTGGGATCTCTGCTAGTTTTTTGTCACAGATTCACTATCATCTGTGGCAATTTTCTAAGCTCAAGCCCCTTACGTGAACAGTTTGGATGTGTCAGTGGTGATAAATGCTTTAAAAACAGTGTGGAGTCAGATCATGGTGGCAATGAAAGGATGGTTTACCAAGAAACCTGTGGCCCATAGATCACTCCAGCTCGATTGGGTGATCCCCAATAAGTTAGCAGTTGGACGGTTTCCCCAGTCTCATGACCTCGATACGTTGCTTCGCCACAATATTCAAGTGGTGGTCACGCTGGCCTATCCAGACGAGTGTCGTCTTCCCCCTGGCCTTGACGAACAGTTTCGGCATGGCTTTGTTTCCATGCCTGACAGTCACTATCCCGAACCTATCCCACCCACCCAGCTGGTCAGGGCAACGAAGGTTATCCATCGCTCTCTCACCAATCACATGCCGGTGTATGTCCATTGTCGGGCAGGCGTTGAACGTTCTCCTCTGGTGTGCATTGCTTATCTCTGCTTCTATCGCAAAGTGCCCCTCGGTGAAGCCCTTCGTTGGGTTAAACAAGTTCATCTAGCCGCCATGCCCACGACTAAACAAATCCAGGTGGTTGAGTATTGCCTCAAGCAGCCGGAGTTGATGGAAATCTTCTCAGCTCTCACCACTCAAAACCCCGCTTGAGCATCCGTCTCATCGGTTTTCTCCGAGAGACCCCAATCAAGAACGGCCTTTGGCCTACAGCGCAAGCGGATTGGGGAGGATGTCAAAGACAGCCTCTAGGGATAGTGACCAAATGGGACGATGGAGCGGCGTGATTGGAGGAGAGACCATATCTCAATCTTCGCCCTTCAGGAAAAGCGAGTGGACAGGGACTTAGGGCTGTGGTGCCCCACCCAGAGCAGTCTTGGCTGATCAAAGCGGGATTGATCGCCACCACTACACTACCTTGCCCCACCATCTGCCGTAATAGTCCAGCCAGTCAGTGAACTGGCTCCATCCAGCGTCACTAATCGACTCGGCTCAATGATGATTGCCCACCAAGTTGATGGGGTGACAGTTGGTGACTAAAATCCGCTTTCGATTACTCTAGGGATGTTGGCGGCTATGCTGGCAACCCTCTGGGGTCGTCTCTATACCCAATTGGTGCGCTGAGGTGCGGATCATGAGAGTCAAAAAGACTTGCCAGGATCTGCCTTTCCACCGTGAACATCATGGGATCCCACAAAGTGGTGCGCAAATCTAGCCCGACTGAAAACTGTGCCAATCAGGTGATGGAAACCGTGCCGTTGGTGGTGAGGTTCATTCGCTCTGAAATGCGGGCTCGCAAGTCCACCGAGTTATCGGTGCCTCAGTTTCGAGCTTTGGCCTTTTTGGATCGCAACCCTGGGGCATCGTTGTCAGAACTCGCCCAACATTTAGGGGTTACCTCCGCCACCGCCTCCGCCAATACAGAGCGATTGGTACAGCGCAATTTCATCGCCCGCTGTGATCATCCCCAAGAACGTCGGCGGATCGAGCTTAAGCTCACCCCCGAGGGCCAGCATCATCTCCAATCGGCCCGCTCCAGCACCCGCGCTACCATTACCCAGCTGCTGGGATCCCTGACCGAGGAGCAGATCGCCCAAGTGGAGCAGGGATTAGGCTTGCTCAAGCAGGTTTTTGAAGGCCAGGATCCCCCTGAATTGGGATCCTAGACCGATCAGACCCTTAATCTCTGCACACTCCAGGAACCCAAAGATGGGATCCCAAATTCAGGCAGAACAGTTATCCTGCGAGATAGTTTGACACACAAATCATTAGCAAACCGTCCAACTGTGCTCCCCTACACCGCTCGGTTCTGACTGATTCGGTAGCGTAGCCCGGTACCTTTTCTTTTGTCCCTCGGTTCAAGGCACCCCCCCGATGACGATACCCATCACACAACTTGGTACTACTGGACTCAAAGTCTCTCGCCTCTGCCTAGGTACCATGACCTTTGGCTTTCAGACCAATGAGGCCACCGCCCAGCGCATCCTAGACACCGCCGGTGAGGCGGGGATCACTTTTTTGGATACGGCTGATGTCTATCCTTTGGGGGGCGGTCTTGAAAGAGTAGGCACCACTGAAGAAATCGTGGGTCGCTGGCTCAAGGGCAAGCGAGAGCAGTTCATCCTTGCTTCCAAATGTGTGGGTCGCATGGGCCCGGAGCCTTGGAACCAGGGATCCTCGCGCAAACATATCCTCGATGCCATTGATGCCTCTCTGCGGCGACTGCAAACCGACTATCTCGATCTCTATCAGCTTCACTCCGATGATCCGTCTACACCGCTGGATGAGACCTTGGAGGCATTAGACACCATCGTTAGATCGGGCAAGGCCCGCTATATTGGCGTCTCCAATTTCTTGGCCTATCGGCTCAGTCGAGCTTTGGGTCGCTCCGATCTGCACCGTCTGACCCGCTTTATCTCCATCCAACCCCGCTACAACCTGCTCTTTCGGGAGATTGAGCGAGAACTGCTGCCCCTAGCCCAAGAGGAAGGCTTAGCCGTGATCCCCTATAACCCGCTGGCGGGGGGATTGCTGACCGGCAAGCATATCGGCCAAACCGCCCCCCCCGAAGGCACGCGCTTTACGTTGGGTGCCGCCGCCGAGAACTACCAAAAACGCTATTGGCACCCCCGAGAGTTCGAGACCGTGACTGAGTTGCAAACCGTGGCGGATGCCGCCGGAGTGTCCCTCACCACCCTGGCCCTGGCTTGGGTTTTGGCCAACCCCGCCATTACCGCCCCCATCATCGGTGCCAGTCGCCCCGAACAGCTGGCCGATAGCATCAGAGCCGTTGATCTCAACCTCGATGCCAGTCTCAAGCAAAAACTAGATGACATCACTGCCGACTACCGCAAGGGAGATGCAACCCGCTGATGACTTCACCATCCTTTTTGATCAACGACCCCCAACCCAACGCGCGCCACAAGTTTCAACCGTTGCCAGGGGCTCCCCATATCCCCCAACTGCCTGCACATCCGTTTCTGTTCATGCTCCATTTCATCAGCCAATTCCGCTGGTGGTATGTGGCGTTTATCTCATTGGAGATCCTCCATGCCACCTGCGGGATCCTGTTGCCCTACATGATTGGGGAGATCATTCGGGGGGTCTCAACCGCCGGTACTACCGATCTGACCATCTTGGAGTCGATGCAAAGGCCGCTGCTGATCTTTATCGCCCTGAGCGTGGGAGAGGTGATCTTTGGCCGCTTGGCCGGATTCTGTCATATCCTGTTGCACCCGGTGGTACGCCAACATATCACCCGTTCTCTGTATGCCTATCTACAACAACATTCCCATCGCTACTTGATTAGCAGCTTTGCGGGATCCCTGGCCCACCGCATTAGCGAAACCTCTCTGGGGGTGACCCAATCGCTGTATATGGCCATCAGCGAGTTTATGACCATCATTATTGTGTTTACGGTATCTACCGCCTTGCTCTATCAAGCCCATCCCCAACTGGCCTTTTTTGTGGGGGCTTGGTCGATCAGCTTTCTGGTCATCTCGTATATACTGGCCGCCCGCCATCGCCCCTATGCCCATGATGCGTCGGCAGCCCGTAGCGATACCACAGGGGTGATTGTAGATTCAGTCACCAATCTCAGCAGTAGTCGCCTGTTTGCCCGCTTGGGTTTTGAGCGGGGCTATCTCAACCACCAACTCAGCCAAGAACTGAAGAAAGTACGGATGTCAAACTGGCATGCCGAACGGGTGAGATGGTTTCAGTTCATCTCGGCTGCTGTGCTCAAAATTGGCACCATCTACTACTCACTCTCGTTGTGGAGCGAGGGGCTGATTTCGGGAGCTGATTTTGTGGTGGCCACGAGTCTTTCCCTGTTGATCATCAGTGAAGCCCGCAACATTAGCCGCCGCTTTCTGGAGTTCTTTGAGCATATCGGCAACATCACCAATGGGGTCAACATCATCATTCGTCCCCACGAAATTGTCGACAGTCCCGATGCGATTGACCATTCCATCACCCAAGGCAAGATCGAGTTTCGGAATGTGAACTTTAGTTATTCCAAAGACAAGTCGGTATTTAAGGATCTTTCTGTCACGATTCAGGCGGGGGAACGGATTGGACTGGTCGGGTTTTCGGGCTCAGGAAAATCCACCTTTGTGAATTTGATCTTACGGATGTTTGACATTCAATCCGGTCAGATCTTGATAGATGGGGTGGAGGTTAAAGGCATGACCCAAGATGCCCTCCACGCCCAGATCAGTTTGATCCCACAGGATCCCATGTTGTTCCATCGCACCTTGCTGGAAAACATTCGCTATGGCCGGATCGAAGCCAGTGATGAGGAGGTGTTTGAATCTGCCCGCAAAGCCTATGCCCATGAGTTCATTCTGGAGTGTGATGAGGGTTATCAGTCATTGGTGGGAGAGCGAGGTGTCAAACTGTCAGGCGGACAACGCCAGCGGATTGCCATCGCCCGAGTCATCCTCAAGAATGCCCCGATTCTAATTCTGGATGAAGCCACGTCTAGCCTCGATTCCATCACAGAACGAGCGATCCAAGATACGCTTGATTCCGCCATGAAGGGGAAGACAGTGATCGTGGTAGCCCACCGACTATCAACGATTTCTCACCTCGACCGGATCCTAGTCTTTGATCAGGGGAAGATTATCGAAGATGGATCCCATGCTGACTTGTTAGACCAAGGGGGAGCCTATTTTAGACTCTGGACAATGCAAGCGGGTGGATTTTTGCCTGAGAATAATCTAGCCGAGGAGCAAGAGGTCATGAGTCGTTACTAGCGATAGGGCATGGTCACTTTGAGGGGGATCCCAGTGTCCTGCTCAGCTTCATACTCCAGCCTGTTGACAGTCGCCACTCTAACCAGCCCCAGCCAGCCCGAATAAACAATTTTTGCGCTTTCATGTTCCCACACTGAGTTTGTGGTGGCAACAAGGTATAGTTTTCGCATACCTCATGGTCTACCCTCTCTTATGAGCGCATCCACCATTCGGCCCATTGCACTCTTCCAGACAACGCTCCAAACAACCCCCACTATCTATGTGCCCCTAATCACATTGGCGGCCCCAGGGTTTGTGCTATCTCTCCTCGGGATCCTGATTCCTTTTGTGGGTGGGATCCTTCTGTTGGCAAATGCTCTGATTATTGGGCCGATCATGGGTGCGGCCATGATTATTTCGGTGGATCAACACCTGACTCAGCGTCCTGTGACCCTCAGCCCCAATGTAGAAAAAGCAATCGGTCTCTTGGTGCCCCTAGTATTGGGATCCATACTATTATTCCTGTGTATCTTTGCTGGATTGATTGCCTTGGTCATCCCTGGGATCTATCTAATGATTCGGCTGGGCTTTACGATCTATGCCATCACCTTAGAGTCTCAGTCGGCGGTGGACGGATTGAAATACAGCTGGAATCTTGTCAAAGGCCAGTGGTGGCCCGTCTTCTTGGCATCCTTGCTGGTGGGTTTAGCGTTTGGGATCCCAATAGGTCTGATTTCAGAATTGATTGACAACACCCTGATTACGAATGTAGTTTCGACCGCCTTAGTTCCCTTTTTGGTTGTTTTTTCAACCATTCTCTTTCGCAATCTCCAACAAGTCCAGATGCAGCCCACAGGGCCTCTGGAGTAACACAGCCCTAGATCACTTTAGTCAATCATGAGCTAGTGGAAACTCGGCTGTCACCCAATCACAAGCTTGGGCGGCAGTCGTTAGCTGGCCATCCAATGCGGCTTTTTTGACCTGAGACAGGATCTCCTGAAAGAAAGGACTGGGAGGATAGCCCATTGCCCGCAGATCGTGGCCATTCAACAAGGGCTTCAGTTGTTTCCACTGGGTCAAATAGCGATAAACCACCCGCCGCCCTTCGGCCCCTAGCTCAGCCGCCAACAAGATCAGCATCGGGATCCCAACTGGGTCGCAGAGGGTCATCACCTGGCTAGGCCGCAGGG
>JBHJNR010000011.1:0-29974 GCA_050330615.1 Cyanophyceae cyanobacterium | reverse complement strand
GGCGGATTGCCCAGCAGCGGCAGAAAACCATGACGCAGATGATAGAGGATTGGATTGATAGGCTACAAGAAGAAAAGCCGTCCTAGAAGGACGGGGGTTGTATCCCATTTCCAAGGTTCATCCGGACAGTTTTATTTCATCAGGGCTGTGCTATGGTTAACAACAGTATTCGATTGGGAGCCAAGCGAGAATGCCTGCGGCAGTAGACATCGCTGATGCAAGTTTTGAAGCAGAGGTCTTAAACAGTGACCTCCCTGTTTTAGTAGATTTCTGGGCACCCTGGTGCGGCCCTTGCCGAGTGGTTGCGCCCGTGGTTCAAGAAATCGCTGAGCAGTATGCGGGCAAGATTAAGGTGTTTAAAATGAACACTGATGAGAACCCTCAAACTGCAAGCCAGTACGGGATCCGAAGCATTCCAACCCTGATGATTTTTAAGGGTGGCCAAAAAGTAGATCAGGTGGTGGGTGCTGTACCCAAATCCACGGTATCTATCGCCCTCGAAAAGCACATTGATGGTGAAGCTGAATCTTAAGAAGAAAGCTCCTAAGGAAAATCCAAGGGAGATCCAAGGGGAATCTTAGGTTCTTTGCTGGGATCCTCATATTCTCAATAATTCTTCCCCCTGCTCAACTCCAGTTTACAGGTCTATCGGCACCAAGACAGTGAGATAGTCGGTACGGTTTTGACGGCAGCAACCGCTGTAAAGTAGTGAAGTAGAGTTGTTGTAGCCGATTGACGGATCCTTTGTTGAACCCTAATCCAGACTCTGCCGATTCGGTGGAGTCTTTTCAGTCCTTGGACACATCCCACGACCACCCGCTTGTGAGGGATCCCCAAGGGGAGATCTGGCAGCGAGCCTTTAAAACATTGGAACGGATCCAAGACCAAGGACTGAGCCGATTGGATGCCAAGATCTTGGCTGCCACACTCGAAGATTTGGAGCAAGGGTTCCGAGCCTTCAGCGAGCACCAACACCAGCGCAAAATTACGATCTTTGGGTCAGCCCGTACCGATTCCCAAGATCCGGATTATCAACAGGCCCTTAAGTTTGCCGAGGCTATCGTGCAGCAGGGCTATATGGTGCTAACAGGCGGTGGCGGTGGCATTATGGAAGCCGGGAATCGAGGGGCGGGTCTCGAAAATACCTTTGGCCTCAATATTCAATTGCCCTTTGAGCAGCTGGCCAACCCGATCCTGGCCAGCAGTGACCGAGTGATCAATTTCAAGTACTTCTTTTCTCGCAAACTGTTTTTTGTCAAAGAGAGCGATGGGGTGGTGCTGTTTCCGGGGGGATTTGGCACCCAGGATGAGGCGTTTGAATGCTTGACCCTGATGCAAACCGGCAAAACAAAATTGCTGCCCCTAGTCTTGCTCGATCAGCCTGGGGGGCGCTATTGGCGCGAGTGGGACGACTATATTCGCGATCACCTGTTTACTCGTGGATTGATCAGTCCTGAGGATTTACATCTCTATACCCTTACCGATGATGTGGAGGTTGCTTGCCATACCATCACAGATTTTTATCGGGTTCTGCACAGCAATCGCTATGTGCGGGATACCTTGGTGCTGCGACTCAATCACGAGATCAGCGACGAGGTTGTGGAGATCCTCAACCAAGAGTTCGCCAGTATTATGTCATCGGGCCAGATCGAGAAATCGGTTGCCCTGCCTGAAGAAGGGGATCCTGCCATCGCCCATCTGCCTCGATTAGTCATGCCCTTCAACCAGCGCAACTTTGGCGGTCTATGGAATTTGATCTATCGTCTTAATGAGTTGGTGCCAGCCTAGCGTCATGCTTCCAGCAGGGATCCCTAAGCCTGTCTATCTGAAAAGACCAATGTATGTGAAAATCTGCGGCATCACCCAACCAGAACAAGCAGAGGCCATCGCCAATTTGGGATCCCAGGCTTTGGGGTTCATTGGGGTGCCCAACACGCCCCGCTATCTAGCGCCCGAACGGATGATCGAGCTAGTGGGATCCCTACAGGTCGAGTGTGAGCGGATCGGCGTTTTTCAGGATCAGGATCCCCAACTGATCATCTCGGTGGCCTCCAAGGCCGGATTGACTGGGATCCAATTGCATGGTCAGGAGTCTGTGACGGTATGTGCTGAGTTACGAGCGGCCTTGCCAGAGATCCGTCTCATCAAGGCGATCAGACTGAGGGATCCCGGCGATCTGGCGGCGGTATCGATCTATGGGGAGAGGGTGGATGCTTTCTTGATCGATGCCTATGATCCTCAGCGGGCAGGGGGCACAGGCCAGACGGTGGACTGGCGGTTGCTCCGGGATTTCCACTGTCCGCAGCCCTGGCTATTGGCGGGCGGTATCCGCCCCGAGAATGTAGCTCAAGCTCTGCAAGAGTCCTCGCCTGACGGTATCGATCTCTCTAGTGGCGTGGAGTCCTCACCTGGGATCAAAGATCTCCAGAAAGTTCGCCAATTGTTTGCCATCCTGGATCAGGTGTATCCCCAGGGGCACAAACAAGAGTGCCACTAATCAACTGGGCTTAACGGGGATGGCTCCAGGCTTGATGGGCGGCTAGCCAAACCTCTTGCACAGGAACCTGAGCTTGTTGAGCTAAGGCCGCACAGTCCCGAAATTCTGGCTGTACGTTGATCACCTGTCCAAACCGACGGCCCACTTTGACATTCACCTCCCCATAGAGCGTGCTAACCCGTTCCATCGCTCGATCCAAGAGGGTGCGCTGTTGCAGACTGCGGCGGATCCCGAGGGTGGTCGTCTCTCGGAACAACAACCCCTCACAGGCTTCCAACAAGTCCGGCGGGCAAATTACGGTGAGGAGATGGCCGGGGCGACTAAATTTCATGGTAATGGGCTGGCCAAAGACATCCAAGGCCCCCAGTTTCAGCAGTTGCTCAAAGACATAGCCGATCACCTGAGGATTGAGATCATCAATCTGGGTCTCCAACACTGCCACCGTCTCCGTCAAAGACGATCCAGCACTATCTCCCAGCCAAAGTCGCACCACATTAGGGATGGCCAGATTGCGGGTACCTGCCCCTTTGCCTACTTTCTGCACCCGCATGGGAGGCAAGTCACCAAAGCTATCCGCCAAGGCCACGGCCAATGCAGCTCCAGTAGGGGTGACCAATTCTGCTTCAATTCCATTGCTAAACACTGGCACTTGCCCCTGTTCCCACAACTGGATCACTGCCGGAACAGGTACGGCCATCTGTCCATGAGCCGCATGAACCCAGCCGCCGCCAATGGGATGAGGAGAGCAAACGATCCGCTCCACTTGCAGCCATTCCAGCCCGATGCACGTGCCCACCACATCCACTAAGGCATCCACCGCCCCCACCTCATGAAAATGAACTTTCTCGATGGGCATCTCATGCACCACCGCCTCGGCCTCAGCCAGGGTGCGAAAGACCGCTTGACTCCAGGCTTTAACTTTGGGGGACAAACTGGCCGTCTCGATCATCTGGTGAATCTGGGGCCAGTGGCGATGATGGGGATGGTCGGTCGAGATCAGATCCACCACCGCATGCATGGCGGGCTGTCCAGCTCGCATCACCCGATGGGCATAGAGCTGAAATTCTCCGGCGAGACCCATCCCTTCTAACTTGTGGGCGAGATAGTCGGCAGGCACCCCACAGTCGATCAACGCTCCCAAGCACATATCCCCAGCGATCCCAGCTGCACAATCTAAGTAAGCCACTTTCATCGCAGATGCCTCCCAGGGTTAAACAGGTAACGGGGGCAGGACAGGTGATGGCTGGTGAGAGTCGGATGGCATCCGCTGCCAAAGTAACTCTATCTGATCAGAGACTTTATCTCATTCCAGCCCCAACATCTCCCGATTGATCTCCAGGATCGGGCAGACCAGAGCCGCATCCGCATCAGACAGATGTTTGCGAACGCTCTCTTGCAGAAGCCGATAAGTGGCCTCACAGTTTTTTTGGGTCTTGAAAGCACGCATCAAGGTCTGGAACCAAAACAGAAATCGCTCTTTGTAGCGATCCAGGTCATCCATTAACATCGCCATCGCCGTCAGCCGAAAGACTCGCACCGTATCGGCTTTCCACTTGGTGCTAAAGTCCTCAATCCCTCGCATCAATAGATAGGGATCCTGAGCCTTGAGGTTGGCCTCCACCTCATTGATAATGTCAGACTCCTTGGCTTGGAGGGTCTGATAGATCGCCAACCGCCGCTCAAAAGAGGCGAGGTAGGTGTTCATAAAAGCCATCTCAGTATCGGTGGCATACCGACCATCGGCCTTGAGGGTCAATTCTCGCAGTTGGGTGATCATCGGTTCTCTAAAGGGGTTTGAGGAGGTCTGACGGGAGGAATAGATATGCCGTCATCTACGAGGATACCCTGAACCTAAGAGGGACAACCGAACATCAGGGATCCCTCTCAGGATGTTAAGATAAATTAACAGTCTATAATAAACAAACTGCCCTTAAGTCTAGACGTGGCAGCTGTGACTTGGCTGTCGAGCTTGATCCCCGTGAAGGAGGAATTGCCCCTGTGAGTCAAAATAACGATAAAAGCCCGAAAAAATGGAAAGGATTGGGGCTCTATGTCCTGCTAGGAATTGTGTTGATTTTCCTGGCTTCCAGTTTGTGGGGTGGAAATCCCACCAATCGGGCTGAGCGCATCTCTTACTCCGATCTGATCAGCCGCGTCGAGCGAGACGAGATCAGCAAAATTCGCATCCGTGACGGTGGCGCTACTGCGATTGCAGAAACCACCATCGATGATCGACCTGTTCAGCTGGAGGTGAAGCTACCCCCCCTCACCCCCGAATTTGAGACCACCATGCTGAACAACAACGTTCAGATCGAGGTCTCCCCGCTGCAAGAAGCCGGCGGCATTGGCAGTCTGCTGCCCAGCTTGGTGTTGCCCCTCCTGTTGTTGGTGGGTCTGTTTTTCCTGTTGCGGCGAGCCCAGTCTGGGCCGGGTAGCCAAGCCATGAATTTTGGCAAGTCCAAGGCTCGCGTCCAGATGGAGCCCAAGACCCAGATCACCTTTAATGATGTGGCCGGTATTGAGCAGGCCAAGCTGGAGCTGACGGAAGTTGTTGACTTCCTGAAAAACTCCGAGCGCTTTACGGCTTTGGGAGCCAAGATCCCTCGTGGGGTGCTATTGGTCGGCCCTCCAGGTACTGGTAAAACCCTGTTGGCTCGGGCCGTTGCGGGCGAGGCCGGTGTTCCCTTCTTCAGCATCTCCGGATCTGAGTTTGTTGAGATGTTTGTGGGGGTGGGTGCTTCCCGCGTGCGGGATTTGTTTGAACAGGCCAAGCAAAACGCCCCCTGTATCGTCTTTATCGACGAAATTGATGCCGTGGGTCGGCAGCGGGGTGCCGGTCTGGGCGGTGGCAACGACGAACGGGAACAGACCCTTAACCAGCTCTTGACCGAGATGGATGGCTTTGAGGGCAATTCTGGCATCATCGTGATTGCCGCCACCAACCGACCTGATGTGTTGGATGCAGCCCTATTGCGTCCCGGTCGTTTTGATCGGCAGGTGACGGTGGATCGGCCTGACTTTGGCGGTCGTCTAGAGATTCTCAATGTCCATGCGCGGGGCAAAACCCTGAGCAAAGACGTGGATCTGGAAAAGATCGCCCGTCGCACCCCCGGCTTCACGGGAGCCGACTTGGCTAACTTGCTGAATGAAGCGGCGATTTTGGCTGCTCGTCGCAACCAGACCGAAGTGTCGATGGATGAGGTCAATGATGCGGTGGATCGGGTCTTTGCCGGCCCCGAGAAGAAAGACCGTCTCATGAACGAGAAAACCAAAGAATTGGTGGCTTATCACGAAGTGGGCCATGCGTTAGTGGGATCCCTGATGCCCAACTACGACCCCATTCAGAAAGTCACCATCATCCCGCGTGGTCGTGCCGGTGGATTGACATGGTTTATTCCTAGTGACGATGAAACCGGCTATACCCGTGCCCACCTCAAAAATATGATGGCGGTGGCCCTGGGCGGTCGTGTGGCGGAGGAAGTGGTCTATGGTACTGCTCATGTCACCACGGGTGCTTCTCAGGATTTGCAGCAGGTGGCCCGCATCGCCCGCAGCATGGTAACTCGCTTTGGCATGAGCGACCGGCTTGGACAGGTGGCCTTGGGTCGCCAGTCGGGCAATGTGTTCTTGGCCCGTGAGTTATCGACTGAGCGGGACTTTTCAGAAGAAACTGCCGCCATTGTGGATGAGGAAGTCCGTCTGTTGGTGGACGAAGCTTACAGCAAAGCCAAGCAGGCGGTGTTGGGGAATCGAGGATTGCTGGACACGATCGCCCAACGACTGATCGAGGTGGAATCGATTGATGGCGAGGAGTTGCAGGCCATGATCAACAGCTCTGATGTGGTGATGCCTCCGGCGGATAGTGAGCCGGTGCAGATCCCGATGGCCACAGTTACTGTCTGAGTTCGCTCAGCTTTGATCCAATATTCAACATATTGAACTGGGATCCCCACTTTCGTCGGGATCCCTTTTTTGTTTATGAAGGGATATCACAGCACTTAACAAAGGGATCCCGGTTGAGTCCCAAAGTCCTTCATCAGTCGCTAAAAACCTTAATAAATCAAGGATCTTGGTTGTCAGTCACCCCAAGCTGGCCCACACTGAAGAGACGAAAATTCTCCTTTAGGGCACCCAGATATGAAATTGGCGTATTGGATGTATGCAGGCCCAGCCCACATCGGCACCTTGCGGGTGGCCAGTTCTTTCAAAAATGTCCACAGCATCATGCATGCCCCCCTCGGAGATGACTATTTCAATGTGATGCGCTCAATGCTGGAGCGGGATCGTAACTTTACCCCCGTCACCACCAGCGTTGTGGATCGCCATGTCTTGGCCCGAGGCTCCGACGAGAAGGTGATCAACAACATCACCCGCAAGGATGAAGAAGAGCACCCCGATCTGATCGTGCTCACCCCCACCTGCACCTCCAGCATCCTGCAAGAAGATCTCAACCACTTTGTCAGCCAAGCCCAGTTGGTCTGCAAGGGAGATGTGATGCTGGCGGATGTCAATCACTATCGGGTCACCGAACTCCAGGCCGCCGACCGCACTCTGCAACAGATCGTCGAGTTTTATGTCACCAAAGCCCGCAAATATGGCGAACTGCCCGCCAGCGGCCCTATCCCCAAAACCGAACGCCCCTCCTGCAACATCATCGGCATGTCAACCCTGGGCTTTCACAATGCCCACGACCTGCGAGAACTGAAAGTCTTGATGCGGGAGCTAGACATCGACATCAATCTGGTCATTCCCGAGGGAGCCAGTGTTCATGACCTCAAGCATATGGGCCGAGCCTGGTTCAACATTGCCCCCTACCGCGAACTGGGGCCGATGACCGCCAGCTATCTGGAAGAGCAATTTGGCACCCCCTCGATCCAGATCACGCCGATGGGGGTGGTGGAGACCGCCCGCTTCATCCGCAAAGTCCAAGAACTGGTCAACGCCCAAGGGGGATCCGTCAATTATGAGTCCTATATTGAGCATCAGACCATCCACGTCTCCCAAGCAGCCTGGTTTTCTCGCTCTATTGACTGCCAAAACCTGACCGGCAAAAAAGCGGTGGTGTTTGGGGATGCCACCCATGCGGCGGCGATCACCAAAGTCCTAGCCCGCGAGATGGGGATCCATGTGGTCTGGGCTGGCACCTATTGCACCAACGACAAAGACTGGTTCACCGCCGAGGTCAGCGAGTATTGCGATCAGGTGTTGATCACTGAGGATCATACCCAGGTGGGGGATGCCATTGCCAAGGCAGAACCGTCCGCCATCTTTGGCACCCAGATGGAGCGGCATGTGGGCAAGCGGCTCTCTACCCCCTGTGGCGTCATCTCAGCTCCGGTGCATGTGCAGGATTTCCCGGTCAGCTATCGTCCCTTTTTGGGCTACGAGGGCACCAATCAGATCACCGACTTGATCTACAACTCCTTCACCTTGGGCATGGAAGACCATCTGCTGGAGATCTTTGGCGGTCATGACACCAAGGAAGTCACCGCCAAGGGCTTGAGCGGCGGCACCTCCATGGGCTGGACGCCCGAAGCCCAAGGGGAGCTGAACAAAGTACCGGGCTTTGTCCGAGGCAAGGTGAAGCGCAACACCGAGCAATTTGCCCGCGAACGGGGCTTTGATCAAGTCAGCGTCGAGGTGATGTACGCTGCCAAAGAAGCGGTGGGGGTCTAGTCCTCCTGGGCGAAGATCTGTCTACCATTGGGTAGTTTAGACAAGGGGCTTAAGCCCCTTGTTCGTGGTTGATAGATTGACACCGCCAAGTGCTCAGTGGGTCTCTGCATCCGCGACAGGTGGGATCCCCTTCAACCAGCCCGGAATCACATCAGCTCACTGATCGGGAAGCGATCCATCATCTGCTGCACCTCGCGGGCAGAGCTTTTGATATTAGGCGAAAGGTGAGGAGCGCGGGGAATTTGACAGAGCACGTCCAACGTCCGTCTCATCAACCGCACCAAGTCGCCGGGATCCAGGGTGGTACTGCTCTCTAGGGTCTCCCAATCTGCGCCATAGGCCCAATGCTCCACCACCCCGGCAATACTCGGCTCCATCCAGATGGGCAGATGATAGACCTGCCGCTGAGCCTGCGCCCGAAACAGCTGCCGCCGCAATCCTCGCAAGCTATTCAAGGCTTCTGCTGGGGGATCCGAGAGGCGTAGTCGGCTGTGGCTGCCAGAGCGGGGGGCTTCACTGATCAGGGCAGCAATGGCTCCCGCCAGTTGGGGAGGAGTCAATTGGGTCAATTCGCCAGAGAGCAGCGCCAGAGCCAGCCACAGCTCGTTATCTCCCCGTAAAGCGGCCACCACTTCCCCTTCGGGGGTGGGCTGATGGCCCTCTTGCAGATAGCCAAAGTCCTGCAATACTTCCACTAGAGCCAAAAACTGCTGCCAGCGCAGCTCTTGGATCGGGCCAGCCTCTTGATTGCGGGTTTTGAGCCGCCGTTGCAGCTTTTGTCGCCGCTCTTGCAGCTTGACCACTTTTTTGCCCCCCGCCAAGAAAACGGGATGTTGGCGAATTTGGCGATCCACCGCCAGCATTTTTTCTTCTTGCTCCTGGATATGCCGCTGTCCCAACAGCGTCAGGGTGGGATCCCCTTCTTCCTTGAGCTGCTTTTGCAAGATGCGGACGATGCGGCGTTCCTCCCGATGGCGATCTTGTAGCTTCTCTAGCGACTGGATATCCACCTCACTCAGGGATCCCAGTAGTTGATCCAGTTCTTGCAATTCCTTTTGCAGGTCAATAATCTCCTGCTGAAGTGGCACCTGCTGCAACGAGAGCAAATATTGGCCAAAACTGCGGTTAACCAGCTCACGGGCGGTGGCCAGCGAATGTTTTTGCAGCAGATTCAAGACCATGCCATAGCTGGGGGTAAATTGGCTGACCAAGGGATCCGCCCCCGAGGTGGCCAATTGAGCAGCTTCGGCAGCCCCTTCAAACGGAGATTGAGCCGCCACCACATAGCCGATGGTATCCATCCCTCGCCGTCCCGCTCGACCCGACATCTGCATAAACTCTGAGGCGGTCAGCAGGCGATGGCCACTGTCGGTGCGCTTAGAGAGGCTGGCGATCACGGTGGTGCGGGCGGGCATGTTGATGCCAGCCGCCAGGGTTTCGGTGGCAAAGACCACCTTGACCAAGCCCTGCTGAAAAAGAGCCTCCACCAGTCCTTTCCAGGCGGGCAGGTGTCCGGCATGATGAGCGGCGATGCCCCGGCGCAGGGCATCCAACTGGTCATGGCGGATGGCTTCAGGGGCTTGGGTACAAAAGTTCTCGATCTGGGGCCAGAGCCGATCCTGCTCCTCAGAGTTGATCAGGTTGAGGGATCCCATCTGTTGGACGGCGGCATCACAGCCCTTGCGACTGAAGATGAAATAGATGGCGGGCAACATCTCCCGCTGCCGCAAGCGATCCACCACCATAGCCAGCTCTGGGGGGCGGGGGCGACGGCTGCGATTGCCAGGGATCCCTTTGGTGCGGAGACGACGGTTGCAGACCATCTTGCCGTTGCCGCCTGGTTCCAGCAGAGGAAAGATGCCCTTATTGGAGGCAAAGTGGAATTGTAAGGGCACCGGACGATGGTCGGAGTCGATCAGGCGGGTGGGGCCATGCACATGGCTCATCCATTCTGCCAGTTGGTCACTGTTGGCGATGGTGGCGGATAGGGCAATCAGCTGGATGGGGGCAGGACAATAGATGATCGATTCTTCCCAGACGGTGCCCCGCTGCTGGTCATTCATGTAATGACATTCGTCTAAGATCACCGCCTGCACCCCCTCTAGCGAGGTGCCCACCTCCCCAATCGGGGTGCCATAGAGCATATTGCGAAAGATCTCGGTGGTCATCACCACGGCAGCGGCATCGCGGTTGATGGAGATATCCCCGGTCAGCAGGCCCACCTGCTCAGATCCAAACTGCTGGCAGAAGTCCCGATATTTTTGGTTGGAAAGTGCTTTGAGGGGGGTGGTATAAAAGACCCGCTGCCCCTGAGCCAAAGCCCGATAGATGGCATATTCTCCCACCAACGTTTTGCCCGATCCGGTGGGGGCACAGACCACCACTGAGCAGTTGTCCCCCAAGGCAGCGATGGCCTCCAGTTGAAAGGGATCCAGGGCAAACGGAAAGACCTCGGCGGGATCTGGGTCAGGGATCCGAGGCGAGGAGTGGCCATTCAAATCAGAGTCAGTCAGTGTCAGGCCCTTGAGGGTCTCTGTTCTAAAAGGCTTGGGGGGAACGTTCACGACTGAGAGGGGCGCAAAAGGTTCATGGAGAATGAGAGTAAATAGGACAATAGATAGCGGGCCATGCTAAGTGGATTCAATTTGATGGAATCATTAAGATGGCTCAACAGCAGGATCCGAGCGGATGCTGTTGTTATTCCTCAGAATAACTGAGTGATTACGCCGACACCAACTGCTCGTGCTTGTGGGAAGCAAAGCTACAGCAATTCAGCAGCTCTATCCCCACTGTTTCCCCTTACTGATCGTTAGTTCTAGCCGCTTTGGGGCGATGGTTACGACAACGGTCAGAGCAGTATTTCACCTCTTCCCAGCAGTCCTCCCATTTTTTGCGCCAGGCAAAGGGCCGCCCACAGGTGAGGCAGACTTTGGTGGGCAGGTCAGATTTTTTGCGCTGCTTGGCCATAGGATCCGGTCAAATAGACTTGGCAGTAAGACTCCGGCTCACTGCAACTCCGCCAACGGGGATCCCGCCAATCGGTGCAGCCACTCTGAAAAATGTCGCACATTTGCCGCCTGATGATCGGGATCGGAGCTGTCCAAGGGGTGAGGGGCTAAAGCCCGCATCACAGCGGTGGTGACGCAGTACATGGATTTCTGAAAACTCTGGCAGATCTGCACCCGCAGGTCATCCATGCCGCGAGGGTTCTGCTCATAGAGCACCGTTAGGTAGTCGGGCAGATAGTGGCGCATATCCTGCATCAGCAAAGTGGGTGGGATCCCAGCTGACCCAATGGGCAGGGCATCGGCATAGAGAGCGCCATACTGAAAATCTGCTGGATCGGGGCTGATCTGACCCGCTTGGGCATTGTAGGAAATGTTGCCCATAAACGGCATGGCCCGGAAAAACACCGCTTCCACATAAGGTAGGGCGGCATCCGCCAAAAAGGTTAAACCTGCCGAATCGGCCACCACCGGGATCCGTTCCCCTTTGATCAGAGGAGCATAGGTGAAGGGCAGTGCCGCCGCTGCAACCGCCGCATCTTGGACATGCTGCACCACCTCGGGGATGGACTGAATCTCCCCAGCGTCATATCGCTCGGCCAAGCTGACGAACATATCGCTCATCACCCGCCAAAATTGCCCCAAAAAACTGTGGTAGGCGCACTGACGGAGCTGTTCGGCCACAAATGAGGGAAAGAGCTTGTGCACCGTCCCCAACAGGGGATCCCGCATCTGTTTTACCACCGCCTGACAACGTGCCTCAAACTCGGCAGAGTCGAGGTAGGCATCCAGACCGCCACCACCATGCCACAACATGCCGCGCGAGCAGTATTCAGCATATTCAAAGTTGATCCGGTCGTGCCACCAATGGCGGGCCAGTTTTGACAGGCTGATCTCCCCATCAAAGTACTTAAAGAAGGGAAACAGCACCAGACATTGCCGATCCGCCAAAAAGATCAGGTTGCGGGAGTAGGCATCCAGCACCACCCCATAGCTGGATAGGATCCCTACCACCTCGATCAGATTATTTTGGGTGTCGGGTAGCATCGCTTCCCCCTGAAGCAACCGATGGAGGGCGGGTTGAAGGGGATAGATCGAGGGGAGAGGGGCAGAGATCTCAGGTAAAGTTGCTGTCATAGCAGAGCAAGGGGAGGAAGGGCTTTGCAACAAGAATCAAAGTAAAGTCAGTCTAGTCTATGGGGTATCTCAAGAGATATTGAGTAGCTAGGGTTCCAAGTATATAGATGGGTGCGTCCGTTCGATGGTGCAACTAACCAAGATCCCTCCATGTTCAAACTTTTGCAGTTGCCGTTGGACGGCGCTGAGGGAGATGAGGGCTGTACCAAAGCTGGCAGCAAGAGTTTTAAAGCCGGATTCGACGACATTTGATTGTGTATGTTATTTTAAAGCCTATCAGTGTGACCAATGAAACGGGCCTAACAGATATGAATACTTATACTCAGTGGAATAAGCTGATTGCAGACTATGTAACAGATGTTTTCAATGGAACCCCTGTCTATCTGAGCTTGGATAATGCAGACATAGAGACCATAGGTCATTCCAATACTCATCGGGCTCCCGTAGGTAGCAATTGGGCAGAGGATTTTCGGGCAGCAGTGCGACAACAGGTGGTGAATCTGAATGGAGCCCTAGACTTGGAAGGTATCCGGGGGCTTGATCAAAACAGGATTCCTTGGTGCCTAGGATATTTAGTAGCGACGGTGTTAGCTGCCAATCGGATGAAAGAGAGTGAGGATGCTGATGCATCGAACTACTTCACCCGCTTGCGAGAAGTTTTGAATTTGCCAACCGACGCGGGGGGACGACCCAAGGGTATGGCGGCAGGAGCAGAGGAATCTCTTTGGCAGGAGTGGGGGCGATGGTTGCGGCGGCAGGGGTTTCAACCGACAGCACGAGCGGGAGAAGGAACCAAGAAATATATTCAGTACCCTATCTCTCAAGCATTATTACGTGATCATGATCGAAATCGGCTCTATCGGTTGTTTGAGTCCAAGCAGTGGAATACCCCTTGGGATCCAGACACCCTAGTAAGTTTTGTACGTGCAGAATCAAGCAAATTACCATCTCATTTACGGAAATTACTATCTGAACGGGGATCCCGCTACCAGCCAACGATTGAAGCCATTCACCAAACTTACTTAGATTGGCTTACTTATGGCTCCGAGGAGCGC
This sequence comes from Cyanophyceae cyanobacterium, assembly GCA_050330615.1. GTDB lineage: Bacteria > Cyanobacteriota > Cyanobacteriia > Thermostichales > Thermostichaceae > JAAUUM01. Next base: position 16,604 of record JBHJNR010000011.1, on the reverse strand, counting down.
GTCAAACGAGCAATTCCTTATTTGTATGCAGAGCTATATCGAGAAGAGGATCCTATTTCTGAAGAAATTAATTACTATCTTAGATCGCGAAAAAGTCGGGCAACTTCAGATCAATCTTTATCTGTTGAGATAGGAAGAGATAGCCACCAAATCAGAAGTGATCAAACAGGTTTGTTTTATCCGGTTATCCCAATCAGCTTCTCTGAAATTACAACAGGTGGACAATATACTATCAAGGGATCCCACACCCTAAAGCAGTTGATTTTGCCCCAAAAAGATTTTTGGATCCTTGTGTTTAGTGACTCAGAGGGATCCCAAATTTCGGGTCGGACGCCAGAGTTAGGAGAGTTATTTATGTTGCTGTGTCGCCGTGAGCTAGAGAAAGATCTAGAGCTACTTGAACAGGAACAACTGATAAAGTGGAAGTCAATGGATCCTATACTGGAGGAAGGGAGATCCGAATGGTTAGAAATACAGCAATGTATGGTGGTCTCTGCTGATTGGAAAGGGGTTCATCCTCAATCCAAAGCACTACGCGATGCACTCATTCCCCGGCAAAAGTTATCAATTCATTTGAGTGGTGGGCTGAAGGATCCCAATGAATCTGGATGGTTACTGGGTTATGAACCAGAGTTAAAGATCGTCAGCTTCTCATCATCGGCAATGATCAAAGTAACATATCTAGAAAAGAGTAACTCTAGTCTGCAAGATAAGCTCATTTACTATAGTGCCAAAACTAAGACTCAAGAACCATTCAAAATTAAATGGGAAGGAGCGGGAGATTATCTAATCGAAACTTCCCTTGAAGATCAAGAAAGCATAGCAGAAAAAATGATAAAAATAATTGACTGGAAAGATCTCAAAATAAAAGCAATACATTATCATGATAGTCTCGCTCAGCTTTGACTAGCAAGTATTGATCGTAAAACTTCCCATTAGATTCGGTAAATGGAGCAACGAATGAGTGAGGCAGAACGCTGGTATTTGGGTTTTTCTTCTAAGGGCAATCCTGAAAATTTCCTGAATGAAATAACTCAATATATTTATCGGGAAGAACTAACAGACTATGTTCCTCTTGTCAGAGTTGAACGTCAAAGTCGGCGTTTGGGAGGAGAGTTCTATTTTTTTGTCGCCATTGTGAGCAATAAAGCGGGTGAAGTGCCTGCTCCTGTTGCTCAAAAGATTTTAGTCTTACCCAAGTTCAAAAAACAGATTAAGAAAGTTTTCTGCTTAGAAGATATTCGTCGTATGGTTGGCAAATCAGAATATGCTACTAAAAGTTATGGGCAAACAATTAAGTATCAATCAACTCACAAAACGGAATATCCAAAAGCAGAAATATTAGAAACTAGATCAAGCGACTGGAATAAAACCTTTTCTGCTGAAGCACAGATCACTTTTAATCGCTTTTTGATATGGCTCTCCACTCAACAACAGGGATCCTGGTATCAATTCTGTAAAACCTGTCAAATTATGGAGATAGAATATCCCAATCGGATCCTTCAATACCTCAGACTTTTAGGGCATTTAGAAACCTCCTCTGATTGGAAAAGATGGAGCATCGCGCCGCCTATGGCTTGCCAAAAAAGGGATCATTACCTCATCTATGGACAACGGATCCCGGCTTGGCTAGAGCGAGTGAAATTAGCCAATGTTCAAATTCAGGAATTACCGCAACCTGAGGGGAATGCTCCATCTTGCATTCGGCTATTAACAACGGATCCTGATATAGTACGTCAAATAGGTTGGATCCCTATTTCTGATTGTACTAGTCAGCTAACGGAGCTTTTGCCAGTCTTATCAGAATGGAAAGAACAGTTGACCTCACTAGCTGGGATTGTCTCTTCATTGAAAAAATGGAAGAGATTTGATGGACGAGATTTTGTTGATTGCGGAATCCCTCATGAGACAGGGTTTTATGAAATGTACATGGAGGATGGCAAAAAAATACGTTCGCTTTGGTACGAGCATGAGTCTGAAAAATGGCTCCAGGGGGACTGTTATGGTCTCCGCTTCATGGGATTGCATGAGTTAGGTGGGATCCTCATTGCAAGCTATGATCCATCCAACGAGATATTAAGGATCCCAATTTCTCAACGGTGGCCAGAACCTTATGAAAGGGCTTTAGTCTTATCCTCTGGGCTATTACCGACGAGATCTCAGGACTGGTTATTTTATGGAGATGTCTCAGGTACAAGTGCCCAGCAGCTATGTGAAAAATTGAATGTGAGGTTAGAGGTTTGCCATGAATGATGTCATCGGATCGTATCAAAGACTTCAACATATCTATCAGCTCTATATCAAAAGCACATTTCCCCTTCGCTACGATACTCTTTCTCAAGAGAGGGATGCTTTACTCAATCGAGTTGGCAATCAAGGGCTACCTCCCGTCTTGAGTCAGCTACCGCTAATTGAGCCAATGCCTCAGTATCCCTCTTCTGGCTACAATATTCAGGCTTGTGCAGAGGATTTGCCTTCTGAGTTTCAAGACTTACAACATTTAGCAAAAACACTATTTGGATCCGATATTCAGCTTTATCAGCATCAGAAAGAAAGTCTTGATAAAGTCATCAAACATAATAAAGATTTAGTTGTCACCACAGGAACAGGATCCGGTAAAACTGAATGTTTCTTGTTACCTTTACTTGCCTATTTAGCCAAAGACTCTCAATCTTGGATACAAATCAATGATCCCCAGCCTGCTAACCATCATTGGTGGAATGCGGAATCGGTACTACTACCTGGCAAGAGAACACCACAGGCAAAAAGGATCCCTCAGTGGGGGCATATCAAGCGACCAGCAGCAATGCGGGCTATGGTCTTGTACCCTCTAAATGCCCTTGTAGAAGATCAACTGCGACGACTACGAAAAACACTCGATCATGATGAAGTACATCAGTGGCTAGATCAATATAGAGGAGGTAACCGGATTACTTTTGGACGCTATACAGGTGAAACACAAACCTCAGGAAAAGAAAAAAGAGAAAGCCTGAAGAGACTACAAGAGTATCTCAAAGAACAAGAGCAACAAAGACAAGGGATCCTGACCCTACTTGATTCAGACCCATCGTCAGATCGAGACTTACCCTATTATTTTCCTCGCTTAGATGGGGGTGAGATGTGGTCGCGCTGGGATATGCAAGAGTTCCCGCCCGATATTTTAATCACTAACTATGTGATGCTCAATATCATGCTTATGCGGCAGATCGAGGGTTCTATCTTTGAAAAGACTAAGTCTTGGTTGGAAGATAGTCCTGATCACCAATTTTTCCTGATTATTGATGAATTGCACGCTTATCGAGGCACACCGGGCACAGAAGTTGCCTATATTTTGCGTCTACTGCTATCTCGCTTGGGACTAGATCCGGAATCTCCACAACTACGAATTCTGACCACAACAGCCAGTTTAGAGAGCGGGGGGGTTCCCAAAAGCAAAGACTTTTTGAGGGAGTTTTTTGGTCGGGATCCTGATCATTTTGCCTTTATCAACGACCAGCAAACATCACCCCAACCGGGATCCTGTCAGCGCATCACTCAACATCAGAGATCCTTTGCTGAGTTTACTGCCACTGTACAGCCGGATCCGCTGAAACCGATGCAGCCGCCCAATCCAGATCATGAAAACGTAAAGGCTGCTATGCGTCAACTGGCTCTGGCAATTGATCCAAATGTTAGAGAAGGGGATCCCACTCAACAGTTGGGGCAAGCCCTTGAGTCTATCCATGCAGGGGATGCCGTTCGAGAGGCCTGCCAAATGGTGAAGGTGAACAAGGGTATGGTTCGCGCAACTCGCGCAAAGGAGCTGGATAGTATTCTTTTCCCTGCTGTCGCCTCCTCAAATTCAGAGCCAAAGGTGTCGGATGCCTTGAGAGGCTATTTGTTAGCATTGGGGATGGCAAAAAATAGCCAAAACCGAGCTTTACAGCCTATTCGGGGTCATTATTTCTTTCATAATTTGCAGAATATCTGGGCTTGCTCTAATCCTGAGTGTACAGATCAAAGCGTGGATCAACATCTACGCCAAAATGGAGGAACGAAAGTACCAATTGGATCCCTACACGCCAATAGTCGTCTTACCTGTGGTTGTGGATCCCGTGTATTAGATCTGATTGTGTGTGAGGTTTGTGGAGAAGTTTTGTTAGGGGGCTATGTTTCCAAAGACGATAAAATTAAAACAATGACACCAGATCAGCCTGAACTAGAAGGGATCCCTGACTTGGTGGTGATGCAACAAAAGTATGAAAACTACAGAGTTTTTTGGCCTTTGCCTAAAAGTGAGGCTCCGTGGCACACTCAACCTGTCGATCAGGAATGGATCCAGGATAAAATTAAACGACAATGGGTAAGGGCAAAACTCAATCCACAAAATGGGATCCTGGAAATAAAGGAAGCTCCGGATCCAAATCAGATTTTGGGCTGGCTCTATAAAGTTAGTTCTTCCCAATCAGAAGATGATATCAGAGCCTTACCCAGCAAATGTCCTAGATGTGATGCTGACTATACTAGGCGCAAGGCTTCCTACAACAGTCCCCTCAGGATCCATCGAACAGGCTTTCAAAAGTCATGTCAGGTGATTGCAGGTGGATTACTGAGGGAAATCGGAACTTTTAGTAATAACATTAGTAAATCTCAGCGGAAACTGGTTGTTTTTACTGATAGCCGCCAAGATGCTGCTAAGTTAGCAGCCGGGATGGAGCGGGATCATTATCGAGATATGACCAGGCTTCTGCTGGTTCAATCTCTCAAGAGTTACTGGAAAGATTTTGTTGGATACTTAAGAACTTTAAGAAGTGCGCCAAATCTTGTAGACCGAATTATAGAAATCAATCCTCGACTTTCAAAGCAAATTGAATTAACAGAAGATGAAACCGCAGATTTAGAAGGTTTTCAACGCTTTAGTGGACAAAATCCACAGTTAGTCTCTGAAGCACAGAGTTGGGCATTTGGGATCCCGACAGCCAATCCCTCTGTTCGAGAGGAATGGCTTGATTTGTTAAAGCACTATCCAGGTAGGATCCCTTTATCCAATCTTAGAGATCAGATATTTGACCAACTATTAAGTTTAGGCATTTGCCCAGGCGGAATAGAGCATTCAAGTTTGATTTTTAAGCTTAGTGACAATCGCCACGACTGGTGGAAGTGTTTTGACTGGAAAACAGCTCCAATACGCGAATCACAAGAAAACAGACAAGTTCGAGAGCAATCAGATCATGTTACTTGCCTCAAGAATAAATTGATTAAAGAGCTAATGTACACGCTTTTTCCCCATTCTGTTCGGACTTTAGAGAGTCTTGGGCAAGGATGGATAACCTGTAAAACCAAAGAAGGGATCCCTGATAAATTTATCCAGGCTATTGATGCTGAGATCCGCATATTAGGAGTTCGGCGACGACATATCTATAGTGAGTTTCACCGTCCCGGCTCAGATGATAAGCTGCTCGGAGAATATGTAAAATACTTACAAGAAGTTGATGTCGATGAACAATATGTCAAACAACTTCTGAAAGACTCCAAATCTGCTGTTCCTTCTGATGGAGGACTTACTCTCGAGCCTAATTTCTTGCATCTACGACTACCTTCTGATACTAGGGAAAATAATCAAACTCCAGGCTATCGCTGTGAGCAGTGTAATGCTTTCTATTTACATCCTGCCGCCGGTCTTTGCCCTGAATGTCGGATCCCTCTTCAATCTAGTCAAGTTAGCTCAGACTTTGACTACTACTCCTATTTGGTAGAGCAATCCGGGGATCCTTTTCGTATGAATGCCGCTGAGTTGACCGGACAAAGCGACAAAGCAGATCGTATCAAAAGACAACGATGGTTTCAGGATGTTTTCTTGCCTAATGAACAAGAGTATCAACAGGTTTTGGGTATTGATTTGCTCAGTGTCACCACCACGATGGAGGCAGGGGTAGATATTGGATCCCTGTTAGCCGTTATGTTAGGCAATATGCCACCCCGTCGATTTAACTATCAACAACGAGTTGGACGCGCTGGACGCCGAGGATCCAGTCTTTCCCTTGCCGTCACTTTTTGTCGAGGGCGCAGCCATGATGACTACTACTTCCAACATCCCGAAAAGATCACTGGGGATCCCCCGCCTACTCCTTACGTCGATATGGGTCAATCCTCTATTTTTCAACGAGTATTGATTAAGGAAGTCCTGCGGCAAGCCTTTTTGGATATTCAAGACAAATTTGAAGATGAGGAGTTCGCCTCTGTTGATAATGTACATGGCGAATTTGGCAAAGTTGAGCAATGGGATTCCATCAAGCTTCAACTTGAGAAATGGATTCAGGATCCAACCAGTCACATCATGATAACAGATATCCTTAAAGCTTTAGAAGTTCAGACTCATTTGCCGTCAAAGAATTGGATCCACTTTATTCAGTCGGAATTAGTCAGCACTATTGATGATCTCATATCAAGTCCTACATACACTCAAGATGCTTTGAGTGAACGCATGGCCAATGCAGGATTGCTACCCATGTTTGGATTTCCGACACGGGTACGCCTTCTATATACTCGCAAGCCGTCTAAATTGGGGGGCTGGCCTCCAGAGTCAGGAACTATTGACCGAAACCTCGATGTTGCCATCAGCCAATTTGCTCCGGGATCCCAAATTGTTAAAGACAAAGCCGTTCATACAGCCTGTGGAGTTGTGGAGTTCCTGCCTCAAGGTACTAGCAATCCAGGGCTATATCCGCCGTTACCAGAAGGCAATGTCACGATAGGTATTTGCGAAAACTGCCAAGCAGTTGTTTATCCTCATATCTCCATATCTAAACCTCAATCCAGTAAGCAATCTCTCAAAAAGGAAACCTGCCCAGTCTGTCAAAAAGAGAAAAGTCTGCGATGTCTTGATGCTCGTGAGCCTAAGGGCTTTATCACCGATTTTAGACCCGAAGATTTTGATGGTAACTTTGAGTGGCAGCCCCGCTCTACTCGCCCCTCCATCAGCATTGGTTCGCTGTCTGATCCCAATCTTGTGGCGAATGCGTCTGTGATTGGAGCCTCAGAAAATATTTTTTCTGTCAATGATCATGGGGGGGAAGGGGGATTCAATTTTTCCACTGAAGTTGACTACTTTGGTAAACCCATAAAGGGTGCCTACGTTGTTGCATCGTATCTGAATTCCTCAAAAGATAGTGAAAAAGGTCTATCTGCTCAGGGATCCACCTATCGAATTGCTCTTCTCTCCCGCCGCAAAACGGATGTGCTTTTGGTTGGGATCCTGCAGTGGCCGCAGGGTATTTTTTCAGATCCCGCTAAAGTCACAGGTCGTGCTGCTTGGTATTCACTCGCCTTTTGGCTACGCTTGTCCGCTGCTATCTATCTCGATATCGACCCGTCAGAACTGCAAGCCGGATTCCGCACTACCCAGGATCCCGTCACCAACCAAGTCATCGCCCAAGCCTTTCTCGCCGACACTTTAGAAAATGGGGCAGGCTACTGTTCTCACTTAGCCCAAAGCAACGTTTTCCCAGATTTTTTGCGGCGGCAGTTGGATCCCGAGCAAACCCAAGCCCTTGCAGTCAAATGGCAGGATCCCAAACATCAGGAAGTATGTGACACCTCCTGCAACGCTTGCTTGCGAGACTACACCAACTTGCCCTACCACAGTCTGCTAGATTGGCGACTCGCCCTAGATATGGCATATCTGCTGAATAATCCCAATCACCCGCTCGATTTATACACGCCCTGGGGATCCCAACCTAACCCCTGGCAACGACTGATACAGAGATCTCATGCCCACATCCCCACCTTGATGGCGCAATTAGGCTATACAACTGAGGTACAACTGGGATCCTTAATAGGTTACGTCAAGCAAGGCAAATCTAAAAAGATTCGTATCTTTCGCCACCCCCTCTGGACAGATGAGCATCCTACCTGGATCCAGAGCAAAACACACACAGAAAATACCTATCCTGGCTACAAAATTGACTCAGTTGACCCCTTCTTGGGTTTACGGAAACCAGGAGACTTAGTTTGAGAAGTTCTCCAAAGAGCAGGGCAGCTAGACTCTAAGGAGGTGTCATCTCTCCTCAAATACCAGTTTCAGCTATGACTTCGCTAACCACAATCTCAACCACAACAGATCCAGCTGTGCATCGGTGGACACGGGCAGAGTATCACCGTATGGGTGAGATCGGGCTGTTTGATGCCAAGCGTATGCAACTGATTCGAGGTCAGGTGATCGACATGAGCCCCATGAAGAGCCGCCATGCCACTGGAATTATTCTGACAGCCGAAACACTACGCCCTATCCTGGGATCCCAAGCGTCAATTCGGCAGCAATTGCCCCTGGCTCTGACCGAACACTCAGAACCTGAGCCGGATGTGGCAGTGGTCAGCGGATCCCCCCGTGACTATGCCCACGAACACCCCGCCACAGCTCTACTTGTTGTCGAAGTCTCAGATAGCACCCTCACCTTTGACCGCCAAACGAAAAGTCTTCTTTACGCCCAAGCTGGGATCCCAGAGTATTGGATCCTCAATTTGATCGACAATGCCCTAGAAATCTATCGGGATCCCCAGCCCGAGGGTTATCAAAGCAAACACGTCTATCCTGCATCTGCACAGATTGCCCTGTCATTTGTCCCGGATAGGATGATCTCAGTCACTGATCTGCTGCCTTAAGAACGGAGTCAGATCCAGATGGGATCCTGATTTGTCGGTTTTGCGTAGTCTCAACTCCAGGGCTGGGCGGATATCATTCTGGTGCTGGAGTCAAATCCACTGGGATCCTTATCACTCATGCCTTTATTTCCTGCTCCTCAATCTCACTCTGCTCGCCGTGGCTGGAAACAGCGCTGGAAACTTGGCCTAGCCGGGCTGGGGCTACTGACGCTGACATTTGGGGCAGGAGCGGCGTGGGCAGTGTATACCTTGCGCCCTGATCTCTTGTCAGGTGATTTGTTATCGGGTGGGATCCCCCTGTTAGGAGAGACTGACTCTACCGTTGAGCCGATCGAAGTGGCCGCTCTGCCGGAGCTGAGCAACGAGGAGTATGCCCAACGCTTTCGCCAAGCCTGGGGATCCTATGGATCGGGAGATTGGTCAGGGGCTTTGAGCCAGTTGGAGGGATTGGAATCAGGGATCCCGGTGCTGGCGGATCAGATTTTGATGATGCGGGCGGTAGCGGCGGAGGGGCTCGGCACTGCCACAACCGCCACCCAAATTTGGGAACAACTCGTCAGCGATTATCCCAATAGTCCAATGGTGGCCCGTGCCCTTCAGGGCTTGGGACGCACTGATCAACTTCGTTCCCAATGGCCTGACCATCCTGTCACCGGAGATCTATTGCGGCAACAATTAGCCCAAAACCCCCAAGATTGGAGTTTGGTGCGAGACTTAGCCCAGCATCATCCCAGTAGCGAGGGACTGGCAGCCCATCTGACCCGCTGGACACAGGCGGCTGAGCAGGGGCAAACGCAGCTGACCGAGCAGGATTGGCAGGTGATTGCTGATGGCTATTGGACACAACGGGAATATGGACGGGCTTCGCGGGCCTATGGACGGGCTCCCATCAATGCCCAGAATCTCTATCGCCGGGGCCGCAGTCACCACATTTCGCGTGAAAATACTCCTGCTGTGGAATCCTATCGTGCTCTGCTTCAGGCTTTCCCCGACAGCGAAGATGGGATCCTGGGGCGGCGGCGCTGGGCAGAACTGGCGGATAGTCAAACGGCCATTGAGGTGCTCAAACCTCTGGCAGATCGATCTTTGCCCGCATCGGCGGAGGCGTTAGCCAGCTTGGTGCGAATCTACAATCAACTCAACAGCCCCCAGACAGCTCAAGATCTACAAGAGGCTCTGTGGACACGGTTTCCCACCAGCGATGCGGCGGCTACCTTAGCCTGGGAGCGGGCCTGGGCTTTGGCAGAAGCAGGCAATCTGAATGACGCCATCGCCATTGCCCAACGGGTGGGCTTTGGCCAAAAGGATAGTGAAATGGGATCCCAATTGGCCTATTGGGCGGGCAAGTGGCGGGCTCGTCAAGGGGATGCCCAGGGGGCGACTCAGGTCTATCGGCAGGTCTTAAACCAGTTCCCCCATACTTACTATGGCTGGCGGGCGGCGGTGCAATTGGGCTTACCCGTGGGAGATTTTTCGGTAGGTCGGATGCCCGTCAATGTTAGTTTCACCCCAGCTCGGCAACCGTTGCCCGCTGTCACAGAAGCCACCCAACTACTGCACATGATCGGGATCCCGCAAGCGGCTTGGGAGCGCTGGCAGTGGGAGAGCTATGGCATTGAGGAGATGAGCGTCGAGGAATCCTTTGCCACTGGGATCCTTCGTAATGCAGCGGGGGATCACCTGCGGGGCATCAATCAGGTGGCGGCTTTCCGATTCGATACAGATCCCGTCGCCCAATCCTTGCGGCAGCGACAAGACTTTTGGCAGGCGGTCTATCCGTTGCATTTTCACACCAGCGCCGACAATCGGCATGACCAGGATCCCTTGTCAGGCCGAGGGATCGCCCAATGGACAGCTCAGTTCAACCTCAATCCATTGGTGATGGCGTCTCTGTTGCGGCAAGAGTCCCGCTTTGAACCCCAGATCGAATCGTGGGCTGGGGCGGTAGGTCTCTCGCAGGTGATGCCCGCCACCGGAGCCTGGATCGCTCAACAGGTTGGCCTAGCCAGCTATGACCTGAAAAATCCTGCAGACAATCTCTATCTGGGAGCGTGGTATCTGGACTACACCCACCGCACCTATGACAACAACACCATGTTGGCCCTGGCCAGTTACAACGGGGGGCCAGGAAATGTCGGCTCTTGGATCCAGCGCTATGGCCTAACGGATCCCGATTTATTTGTGGAGCAGATCCCCTTTCCGGAGACCCGGGGCTATGTGAAAAGTGTACTGGGCAACTACTGGAACTATTGGCAGCTGTATACCCCGGAAGGGGAGGCGCTGATCAGCCAACTTCCGCGTTAGAGGAACAGCTATGCCAGAGAGCGGGGATCCTGCTGTTCAATCAACAAGGGATCCTGATCTCCCAGATCTTGGGTTGAATTCATCCAAAAGAACGCTCCATTGTGACTCAAATAAAGTCTCTCGTTCTGGCCAGTAACTGGGGTAAGTAGGAAGGACTAATTATTTGTAGGATGTCGCAAGCTGCTAAATCCTAAAACCCTTACCCAGCATGAGTTATACGAGTTAACCTATTTTACATTTAATCCAGCCCACCTACAAAACAGCGTTTCCCTCCAGTTGAACTTTCTGGCTGAACTTATGAATCGATTAGGGAAATGTCCCCTCTTGGGGATCCCTCCAGTCAACCTGTCAAGTCAAGCGCTAGGACAGACTTTTGTCGCTTTACAGGCCCAAATGATTCTTTGCAGCCCATCGCATGATGTCCACTACCTCCTCGGGGATCCCATCTGGAAGGTGGAGCCAGCCTGCCAGAGCAATCGCCCCCTGCCGGATCAGCATCTCCAGTCCATCTTGGGTGGGGTAGCCCAACCGGTCAGCCTGTTTGAGCAGTTCAGTGGGCTTGGGGGTATAGATCATGTCATAGAACAATGTGCCGGGGGCTGTCAGCTTAATCTCCTGTATGGATAGAGGTGAAGCTCCCAAATCATGCCCCTGCATTCCAATTGGCGTACTATTGACCACCAATTGGCTGTTCGGTAACAGTGTGGGGAGATCAGTCCAGGGATGAAGAGAGAGCTGGGGCCATGTGGATTCAAGTGCTTGCAGTTTCTTGCGGTCGCGTCCCACCACTGCGATCGTCGGGATCCCTAATTGATGGCAGCCCTGAATCGCTGCACGGGCCGCTCCCCCAGAACCCAAAATCACCGCTTGGGCAGACTGCCACCGGATCTCAGTCTGACGGCGGAGGGGATCTAAAAAGCCTGCAATATCGGTGTTATGCCCTATCCATCTGCTTGTCTCGGGATCCCAATTCAGGGTATTGACCGCCCCAATCGCTGCCGCAACTGGATTAATGTGACCCAGATGCTCAATCACCGCCTGCTTATGGGGAATGGTGACGTTAAGCCCGCGCACCCCCACCGCTGCCAATCCTCGTAAGACCGCTTCAAGATCACTGGAATGGCAAGGAAAAGGCAGATAGACCGCATCCACCCCCAGCTGCGCCAAGGCAGCATTGTGCATGGCGGGCGATAGGCTGTGGGACACCGGATCCCCCAGTAGACCGATGAGGGTGGTGCGTCCTGAGATGGCCATGAGGGGAAAACGTGGAGAGGAAAAACGTAGGGAGGGAAGACTATGACAGAGGTGCGGCGGCTTGTCTTGATTTCTGCTTGTGTTTAATTTGAATATGGCATTGACTTATGGCGTTGACTATGGCAGATCAGAAGGTACCCCAGACGAGTGCAAGCCTAGCTAAACCCGGAGGAGACACGAGCAGGCTGGAGCTTTTGTTTCAGGCCTAGGTTGTCTTCTTCTAACAGACCAATCCGCCGCCGCAGTTCCAGATTTTCGGCTTCTAGCATAGTTAGCTTCTGTTGCAATTCTCGCTCGGCAGGGGTGGTAATGACCTGAACCAGCGGGGAAATGAGATTAGGATGCTGGGGATCCCGCATGGCCTGAGCCGCCCGCTTCAACAGATTGATGCCCCGATTGTCATCCTCTGCCTGCAGCGTCGCTGCTCCATACTGAAGGTGCACCTCAATGGGCTGATCCTGCACCACAAAGGCTTGCTGCACCATCCGCACCCCACACCGTTCCACCGCTAGCTGAGCGGCTGGCAGTGTGGTTCCGCTTAAGATCGCCACAAATTGGCCTTCATCGTAGCGAAAGAGAACATCTCGCTGCCGGAGATTTTGCAGCAGCCGCAAGGTGAACTGATCCACCACTTTCTGCCGCTGCTCGGGGGGTAAATCTCGACTCAGTTGGGCGAGGTTGCCCAATCGCAGGACAAAAATACTGAGGGGTTCCTGTTGGCTGCGATAGTGGGCAATGTAACGGGGGAGCCGCTTGACCAGATCTTGCCGGGATCCCACTGCTGCAAGGGTGTCCACTCCGATGATTTGCGTGGGGGGCAGGGTGGGCTGCAGCAATCGCTGCCGCCGGACTTCCACAATCCGTAGACCTGCCCGTACCCGCGTCATCAACTCTGCTGACTGAAAGGGTTTGGACAGGAACTCATCTGCCCCTGCCTCTAGGGCCGTCTCCATGTTGTCGTTGCCTCCCCGTGCCGTCATGATGATGTAGTAGATCCAGGCAAACTCCGGCAATTGCCGTAATCGTTTGCACAGCTCTAACCCATCCATGTTGGGCATGACCCAATCGGCGATGATCAGATCGGGGGGATCCTCTTTAAGCTTGGCCAACGCTCCGACCCCATCCAAGGCGTAGCTAATCTCACACCCCTGACGCCCTAAGAACGTAGACAACATTTCGGCAACCATATAGCTGTCGTCCACAATCAGGACTCGGGCCTGTAGCCCCCGAATAATGTCAGTGTCTGTCATGCTACGACCCCATAAAGAGCAAGTCTTGTGGCTTGGCTTTAATTAAATGCTATCTATAATTACCATCAACAAGTATAAAGTAAAACAACTGTGAGATCACAGTACCCTCAAGTTCCCTTGCCCACTATTAGCCATCTCATCATATCCAATCATCAGTCCAGACCAGGATGAACATATCCAGATCAAAATAGCCAGATCAAAATAGCCAGATCAAAAATGATTAGACTCCCCTCCCTCAGCTCAACCCAGATGGGTCTGATCCCTGTGGGATCCCAGGGGGTAGTCCATTCAACACAGAGGTTGAGTCTTCTGAAAGCGTGTGAGCCGGCTTGACACCCTCTAAGTCTCGAAACAGCGGAGTGCTGAGATAGCGCTCCCCGAAGCTGGGCTGCATCATCACGATCAGCTTGTTGTGGTAAGCAGGCCGCTTGCCCACCTCCAACGCTGCCGCCAGAATTGCCCCGGTCGAAATACCCGACAGGATCCCTTCTTCCCTGGCCAGACGACGGCTGAGGATCATAGAGATCTCATCATCCACAGGGATCACTTCATCGATCAGATCCCGCCGCAACACATCCGGCACAAAGCCCGCCCCAATCCCCTCGATCCGGTGGGATCCCGGTTTGCCTCCACTCAAGATCGGGCTGCGGCTAGGTTCCACCGCCACCAATAGGGTCTCGGGTTTGCGCGATTTGAGAAAGGATCCCACCCCCGTCAGAGTACCGCCGGTGCCCACACCAGCCACAAAGACATCCACGCCCCCTTCGGTATCAGCCCAGATCTCAGGGCCGGTGGTCTCAAAGTGGATCTGAGGATTGGCCTCATTGCTAAACTGCCCCAACATAAAAGCATGGGGAGTCTTGCGGACAATTTCTTCCGCCTTCCAGATCGCCTCTCCCATACCGCCCGCATCGCTAGCCAGATAGAGCTCTGCCCCATAAGCCCGCAATAGCAGCCGTCGCTCCATACTCATGGATTCGGGCATGGTGATAATCAGGCGGTAGCCCTTGGCGGCAGCAGCCATCGCCAACCCGATCCCGGTATTCCCTGAGGTTGGCTCCACCAGAACGGTCTTACCCGGTTGAATCAGTCCCTGTTGCTCCGCCTGTTCGATCATATTGACGGCAATCCGATCTTTGACAGAGGCCGCCGGATTAAAGCTCTCCAGCTTCACCACAATTCGTGCCCCACAGCCCTCGGATTGAGGGATCCGATTGAGTTGGACAAGGGGTGTTCGTCCGATCAGTTGGGTGATCGAGGAGGCGATAGTCATAGGTAATTTGCATACAAAAACAGGGAGGGTCAGCGATGGATCCCTCCCTTGATACTAACGCTATGGCGTTGGAATGCTGTTGATAGCCTTGCGGGGCAATCCCGGTTTAGAGCTTGCGGGAGTAGTATTCCACCACCAGCAGTTCGTTGACGGGGGCACAAATCTGCTCACGAGGCGGCAGCTCTTTGATCTGGCCTCTCAATTTGTCGCGGTCAAAGTCCAGATACTCTGGCAGGAATAGGCCGGGATATTCGGCATAGGTGGCCACCACTTGGCGGGATGTGGGGGTGTTGCGTACCGTGATGATATCGCCAACTTTGCACTCGTAGCTGGGGATGGTCACTTTGCGACCGTTGACCACAATGTGGCCGTGGTTGACCACCTGGCGGGCGGCGGGAATGGTGGGAGCCATGCCGAGGCGGAAGACGATGCAGTCAAGGCGCATCTCTAGCATTTGCAGGAGGGCCAAACCTGTGGATTCTTTGGAACGCCGCGCCTTTTTCATGTAGCGCAACATTTGACGCTCGTTGACCCCATAGTTGAGACGCACTTTCTGCTTCTCATCAAGACGAACGGCATACTCCGATTTCTTCTTGCGCTCTGCCCCATGTTGGCCAGGAGGATTGGCATTTTTGGGCTTCTTGCGGGTGAGGCCAGGCAGGTCGAGCCCACCAAAACGGCGGATCACTTTTAGACGAGGGCCAGTGAAACGGGACATACCGACTAGGTCTCCAGATGAGGTCTCAGTAAAAGGGGGTGGAAAAACTTCAGCCCATGACTTCAGCCCATGGATGATTGAAGCCAATCTATTTTGCCAGGTTGTGCCAGGGATCCAACATCATGCTTTGGAAAGATCTTTTGCAGAGATCCAAGGCAAGGTCAACCTTTGTAAGCAGCGATCCACCATGATACAGGATGCTACGAACATCTCACAACCTTTATGTCTGTAATTGCTAGCTCAATAGGCCATGATCGAGACCTACTATTGAATCTGCCCAAACCGACTGTCAGGGCGACAGGATCCCTAGAGTTGCTCTCACAGGGGGCTGGATCCTCGGTATCCTTGAAGCAATTGCCTTAACCTGTCTGGCTCTGCCGGATCCTGAGTTCACCCACCACTGGATATCTGTCATGTTGTCTGCTATTGAAACTGCTCAACCCGATGTGATGCTCCCCCCCTCTTGGCCTCAAGATCCGGTGGTGGCGGCCATTGATGTGGGCACCAACTCCATTCATATGGTGATCGTCCGCATTGACAGCCAGATTCCCAGCTTTCGGATCATCGATCGGGTCAAGGAAACGGTGCGGCTGGGGGAATACTGCAACCAAACGGGGGCATTAACTGAAGCCGCGATGCAGCGTAGCTATGAGGCGTTAGCGCGTTTCTTGACCATTGCGGGATCCCATCATCCTCATGCCGTCATCGCTGTGGCCACTAGTGCGGTGCGAGAGGCTCCCAATGGCTACGAGTTTTTGCATCGGGTGCAGGAGGGTTTAGGGCTAACGGTGGATCTGATTTCCGGGGCAGAGGAAGCCCGCCGGATCTACCTGGGGGTTCTGTCCGCCATGGAGCTGGATCAAAAGCCCCATGTGGTGATGGATATCGGGGGCGGATCCACAGAATTGATCTTGGGAGATGGCCGGGAACCCGATTTTTTGCGCAGCATCAAAGTGGGAGCTGTGCGGTTGACCCAGCAATTTTTGGCTTCTGATCCGCCTGCGCCTAAGGAATTTATGGCCTTGCAGGACTATGTGCGGGGCATGGTAGAAGGCCCAGTTGATCGGATCAAGCAGCTGCTCAAGGGTAATCCCGTCAGGATGGTGGGCACCTCAGGCACGATCGAAACCCTGGTGACTCAGACAGCGCGGCAGTTGGATCAAAA
>JBHJNR010000010.1:0-7716 GCA_050330615.1 Cyanophyceae cyanobacterium | reverse complement strand
GCAACCCTGTCGGGTATGCGGTGAGATTCCCCGGATCGCTCCTGGGATTTCCTGCTTCACAGATTCTGAGCTAGGTGAGTTGCCTCAACCCCCGCCAGACCATCTCCACAGGCAATTTGGTTTAACGTCTACCCTGTGCCCTAGGGCGGACAAACTCAAACAAAGGTTTGATATGCACCAGCGAAGCAAACATCTGCCTCATTAGCGGCTCGAATCATTTGGAGACGAGGTGTTTGATTTTGGTAATAGCAAAGCATCTGCAAGTGATCCCGTTCTGATGTGTCAGTTGGGAGCAAGGAAAGGAGGTATGTCATGGGGTATTCTCCAGACTAGGTGGGAGCCGTCACGGCTCCATTAGCGCTTAACCTACTTGGCCCTATCTTTGTTCTGAAAGACTACTGGCAGTTGATACCAAGGGAGGAAGGGATACTCGTGGTGTTCACGATGGTAGGCAAAGTGATAGCAGGTTAAGAACGAAAGGATAGGCGGATAATGGCAGCTCGTAATGGTGTGGCCATTCAGATTGTCTGATGAGCGATGGGGCAAAAAGGTGCCGAATACAAACAGCTGCATTGAGCTGAGAATAATAGGCAAAATCCAAAATAGGACTAGATTCTGGGGCGGGATATAAAATCCCAAATACAATAGACCAAAGGTCAGAGCAATGACACAGGGGATTTTTAGGGTCTGGTTCTTGAGGTAGGTCTGCATAAACCTGAGATACCAGCTGACGATGTTAGCGTGGATCCCATCATGAAAATCGGGATCCCTGGCTTGGCCCGGATAGTGATGATGAAGCCAGTGATTTTGCCTGAGGCGGCGATAGGACAAACAGGCGTAGAGGGTGATGGCCAGTCGTCCTATGACTTGATTGAGCTGAGGGTGGCTGGGGGCTACCGTGCCATGAATGGCATCATGGGTAATGATGAACAACCCTGTGTGGATAAACGTTCTTCCCAAAACACTCAAGAGGATCCAGGAGAATGAAATCTGGTGGACATCGATACAAAGGGAAAGAACTAGGCTGCTGAACCATAATAAAGCAATGATTGAAGCAGCCCATAGTCCCGTGAGGGGGTTTTGTCCTAAGGTCATCTGGCTAGCATCGCATCTAGTACTGTTTGATGGGCACCCTAGTAAACGATGGCATAAATTTACCAACTGGGAACAAGGGGCTTAAGCCCCTTGCTTGGGCAGTCCACTGGTACAGAGATCTCTGTCAAAGAGTACTAGTTTCTCTAACCTTCGCATCCAAAGCTAGTGTTCTCTGATCTTATCTCATCTGATCAAGACATCAAAGTCTGATTGACCCAGTTGATCATGCCTTGTGTTTTTAGATCCAGATTAAGATCGGGCACTCAGCTTCTCATTTGTGTCCTTACTCATCGGCACGACTAAAAGATAGACAGGGTCACACTGTCGGGACTATCAAAGCCTGCCATTGGGATTTTGGCGGTTAATAGCGCCGTAGATAAAGATGGCAATGATGGCACCTAAAACAGCAACAAAGACACCAGGAATACTTAGCTCTGTGGAGGTGAAAGAGAGATTGCCATCTTGGATGAAACTATAGAGGCTCCCTCCAATAAAGGATCCCACTATTCCCAATACCAATGTTGCTAACCAGCCGCCCCCCTGATTGCCTGGCACAACAGCCTTAGCAATGGCACCTGCTAGCAAACCCATGATGATCCAAGCGATGAAATTCATGTTTAATTCCTTTGATTTTGAGCAATGGTTTTACTGATATTTAGGATTGGGCATCAACCACCCATTCAACTGCTATGAAATGTCGGATTTGAGAATCTCGATCTGAAAAGTGGACTTAATCAGTAAATTCCCTATAGAGAGAAGGTAGAACAGTCATGTTTGAGTTAATGTCTTTTTAATAAGACAATGAAAAGGATGAGCAAAAACGTTACCAAACTTATCGAAGAAATGGATTGGGATCCTAACTGCCCTCCCATTCCCGATCTTCCATTTCTTGTTGGGGCAATAGCAATGTCGCTTCGATCTCCTGTCGAATGGCTGGAGTCACATCACAGGTACTATTTAAGCAATCGACTAAGAGTTGATTGGCATTGTAATAGTATTGCAATGACTGTTCTTGCTCAGGGCTAAACTTCCAAGCGTGATTAATATCTCTGTGTTGGCCGATGGCATTTCGTAGTGCTGCTGCCCACTGTTGATAATGCATTTCCCACCAGCGATTCAGTTGGTCTTTGGTTTGGACAGAAGGGGGTAACTTATCTCTAAGAATCTGGAGAGATTTATACAGACTGGGATCCCCGACCATGACCATGATGCTGGTGATTTCTTTGGCACAGTCTTCGAGGTAAGCAAAATCTGGCTGTGGATCCGTATTCACTGTCGTCAATAGATGTTCCATCGCGGCATCCAATAGGATCCCTTGCTCTAGGGTGTTGGCCAAGGCAAAGTTAATCAATCGATGCGGAGTTTTGGCTAGGGATAGATAGAAAGCACGGGTGGTGGCTAATTTGGGCATGGGGGGAATGGTCTTGGATTTTTGGCTAGCCCAGGCCAAAAACTCTTGTAAATAAGCATCATCTGCCACAAATTCATCAATCTGTTGCTTCATCAACAACACCAGTGAATCGGCACTGTGCAGCATCGATGCCGTCAGCATGATGATCTCTCGCCAATGGGGATCCCCGATATGGCTAACCAAGTCTCCGAGGGGTCTCTCGAATCCACGCAGATTATGATTGGCAACAATCTTGCGAGCTGTCAAATATTCCAAAAAGACAAGGGTTGAAAAAGAGAAGATACCTCGTGCCCGTTCAATCAATAGGCCATGCTGGGATTCAATGGATCGTAAAATCGCCTGACTTTTGACCAGTAATTCCTCGAGATCCTGGGTTTTATGCTCTAGACTCTGCAAGTAGAGGCAGATGTAGTGCTCGATAGTTGCCTGCTCAAAGAAAAATTCTTCATTCTCAAATGTTACAGCCGCTAATTGGCTGAGCATTTTTAACTTTTGTGGCAGTAAAAAATCTCGATAGGGACTTTCGCGCTCCACCCCTTTAGATTCATCCCAAGTTCCTAACAGCAGGTCAAGGCCACGCCGATAGAAATCTGACCGCTTGATGGGAAACTGCCCCTGCCCCTGAAAGACCCAACAGGCCAAGTGTAAAAATAGCGGGGTTGCCACCAATTGCCGAAATTGCCAGTTTTCGGGTAAGTCCAATTTTTGAACAAACTGGTTAGCCTGACCTTCAGCAAACTCAACAGAACCCTCAGTCAGTGCCACAAACCACTTTTTAGCAAAGATAGTAATTTGTTCTTGAGTAAAGTCGGCAATCTCAGCATCTGTAAATCCGCCCAATCTGAACTTTTTACTGGCTGTACGACAACTCAGCACAAACATATTACGATGATAGAGATCGGTGAACTTACGAATTTCTCGCAGCATCAAGGAGTTGTCTTGACTGGGAATCTCATCTAAGCCATCCAGCAGCAGCAGCACTCGACCGCTTTGTAATAAGGTCTCCAGTGCCAATGATTGAGTCACCCCAGAGTAAACAAAACTCTGTTGGATATAACTCATCAGGGTCATTTCAGAATTGAGTCTCGATTCTGCGGCAAATTCCCGCAGAGTGATGAAGACAGGCACATGATCGGGAGAGAACTGACCTTGACTGCACTGAATCGCCAAGTGTTTAAGAAATGTGGTTTTCCCTACCCCTGGCTTGCCCAACACGATCAATTTTCGGTGGGCAGTAACGGCTTCTACCCCTGGCACACCCTTCTGAATGGCTACACCCAGATCAATTCGATTCAGATCGGCAGACTTCAGGCTCTGAAACTCTGAGATTTTGAGTTGAGTCTGGCTGGGTATATCTTTGAGGATATTGACATCAACATAGATATCATCAAGGCTCACCGGATGGTTAATATCTAACAGTTGTAAGACACCGCACTGGTATTGAATAGCATCCTGCCGCTGGGTTCGGGTTTGGGCAACTAGATTATTAATATCGAAATCTGAAATCTCGGGGATCCTACCGGGTTCTGGAAATTCGGCTGGCGGATTCGTTGCAACTTCTCGCCATTCCAAATCTAGGATCGTACAAATCTCCATAAAGATCTGTCGATCAACCGGTTGTCCCGTAAAAAAACGCCAAATGGGTTGTCTGGTTTTAAGATTGACTTCTGCAGCTAGATTTTCTTGTGTCCATCCTTTTAGGGAAAAGGATCGTTTAGCCTGCTGGATCCCAGGGGGGGATGCCTGTAGAGAGCGTTTGGCCATAAGATTGTTAACTCATAAGGGAACTCGTCTCTAAACTGTGATTCGAGAGCTATTGCTTCTCCGCACATCAATTTTAACGTTTCCAAATGTAACGAAAGAATACATGGCCTCTATACAACTGCCATCTCTCTCAAATAAAACACTAAGTCAAACAATCTTTCATTATTCAAAGAGGATCCCTCTACTCACCTCAACTCTCCACCCACTAAGGCTTTCAGTCATTATTTTTGCGTAGAAACACTAGGTATACACAGACAAAAAAACAATAAATAACAAGTGAGATGCTTAAAAGAACAGTGTTTGTTTTTTTTCTGGACATCAAATACCTCTTGTTATATTGTTGACAATCTTTGATTTCCCTCAGTAAGGGAGTTTATAGTTTACTCATCGCACTAGTACTCCTTAGCGGAGTTCTCCCTACCATTGGGTAGTTCAGCAAGTGACTTAAGCCCCTTGTTTGTCGTTGGTAGATTGATGCTGCCGAGTACTAGCTCATTGACGGTTACTGTGACCAAGCCTGTCCCCCTGACTGACCTTCACGCCCGTATCCACACAGGGATCCGCAGCAGACACCTGCTAGCCCGCCAGCAAAAGCTGTTGGTGGCGGTTTCGGGTGGGCAGGACTCCCTCTGTCTGTTACAACTCTGTGTTGACCTAGCTCCCCGCTGGGACTGGCAGCTCTTTGTGCTGCATTGCAACCACCGCTGGTCAGACGATGAGACTCACTGCGCGGAGTTTTTGGCCGATTGGATCCCTCAGACCTACGGGATCCCGTGTCAGATCGCCACAGCACCCGAAATCCATCGACAGGAAGCCCAAGCCCGCCACTGGCGCTATCAACAGTTGGGGCATTGGGCACAGGTTTGGGACTGCGAGGCCATTGTCATGGGGCATACCGGCACCGACAAAGCAGAAACCCTATTGCTGCACCTACTACGAGGCTCAGGAGCCCAGGGTCTATCAGGTATGAGTTGGCAGCGCCCTTTATCCCCCACCCCATCGACTCCACACTTCAACCCAACAGTAGTTCGCCCCTTATTAGAGGTATGGCGGCATGAAACAGCGGCTTTTTGTCGTGCTCACCAACTGCCCGTCTGGCCCGACCAAAGCAACGAGGATCCCAGTTTTGCCCGCAATCGACTGCGACAGGAGGTGATGCCACTGTTGCAACAGCACTTCAACCCCCAGGTGGAACAAGCCCTCTGCCGCACCGCCGATCTGCTGACCGCTGAGCATGACTATCTGCTGGCTCAAGCCAATCAACTCTGGGCCCAGGTCTATCAACCGGATCCCCCTCGGCTCCATCGTCCCCAGCTCCAGGGCCAGGCACTGGCTCTACAGCGGGAATGTATCTACCGCCTGCTCTGTGAGGGGTTAGCCCGTCAGCCCCGTTTTGATCAAGTGGAAGCTGTGCTCAATCTGGTATCCGCCCCTCAGCACTCCCGCACCGAGTCACTGGGATCCGGTCTGTGGGCAGAAGTCCAGGGGACAGAGATCATGTTGCGGGGGGTGACTGTCCCGTCGCCAACCGGATCCCTTCCACAATGAGCCGATGCTCCTCCACCTGAATCCGGGCGTGGAGACTATCTGACGTATCATTCCCAAAAACAGGCACCGCCGCCTGCACCAAAATCGGGCCACTGTCCATCTCAGGCGTGACGATATGCACCGTACAGCCCGTGATCTTGACCCCATGATCCAAAGCTTGCTCCACCGCCCGCAGACCCGGAAAGCTGGGCAACAGGCTGGGATGAATATTGAGAATCCGTCCAGAAAAAGCGTTGATCAGCACCGGAGTGACCAGACGCATCCAGCCCACCATCGCCACCCACTCGACGCCATGAGCATTGAGGATCTCCACAATCGCTTGATCGAGAGCCTCGCGGGGTTTGATCTGGCGATGATCCAACACCACCGCCGGGATCCCGAGCCGTTCCGCCCGTTGCAAAGCTTTGGCCTCAGGATTATTGCAAATCAACACCCGAATCTCGCCAGACAGGGATCCCGATTGAATCGCTTGAGCAATTGCCTCAAAATTGGAGCCACTGCCAGACGCGAGGATCCCTAAGATGGGAACGGTCTGCGCCAAGACTTACCGCTCCTGCTGAGCCTGGAGGGTGAGGGGGTCGAGGTTAAACAGCTCATGCAGAGTGCGCATGGCCGCCCGCCGAGCTTCGATATCTCGCTTGGCCCGCAATTGCACCATCGGATCGTGCAGGATCTTGTTGACGATGCCACGGGTCAGGGCGTCGATCACATCCAGATGCTTTTCGGCAAAATCTTGACCGAGGCGAGACATGGCTTTTTCCATCTCTTGCTCGCGGATCGACTCCACCTTTTGCCGCAGGCTGCTGATGGTGGGCACCGTCTCCAGAGAGCGCCACCACTCCAAGAACTCGTCCATCTCCTCTTCCAGCAAAACCTCGGCCTCTGTGGCTAGCTTCTGGCGATAGGAGCGATTCTCTTCGACGATGGCCGATAGATCGTCGACGTTAAACACCTGGATCCCGTTCAACTGCTCCACATCTGTGGCCACGTTGCGGGGCACCGAGATATCCACCAACATCAACTCAGGATCCGGCTGTAACACCGACTCTAAAATCTTGCGACTCAAGATCGGCTCAGTGGCTCCCGTGCTGGTAAAGACCAAGGTGGAATCGGCCACACACTGCAACAGCGCATCCAAGGGCTGCACATCAATGGGTTGGCCAAACTGAGCCACCATCTCCTTGGCCCGCTCCACCGAACGGTTGACCACGGTGATATCTACCGCGCCTTTGGCCAACAAATGCTGCACCAACAGACGAGCCATCTTGCCCGCCCCGACCACGGTGATCTTGCCAATCGCCAAAGTGCCCAATTTTTGCAAAGCCAGTTCCACACCGGCTGAGCTAACGGACATGGCTCCGGTGCCAATTTCGGTCTCTGTCCGCACCCGCTTACCAGCCGTGATGGCGGCCTTAAAGAGACGATTGAGGATGCGATCCATGCCGTTGAAAGATTGACCCAATCTTTGGGTGGTTTTGACCTGGGCCAGGATCTGTCCTTCCCCCAAGACCAAACTGTCGAGACCCGCCGCCACCCGCATCAGGTGCATCACGGCATCCTGATAGATGAGGGTAAACATATGAGGGCGCATGGCTGTCAGGCTGACCTGCTTGAACTCCGCCAAACACTGCATCGTCTCCCGCACGCCACTCTCCACATCAGGTGTGGCGATGTAGATCTCTAAGCGATTACAGGTGCTCAAAATGGCGACTTCGTCCACATGAGGACAAGAGCGCAGGTGGGCTATCGCCTCCTTAACCTCATCTTCAGGTATGCTGACCCGTTCTCGAATTTCCACAGGAGCCGTGCGATGGCTCAAACCCACAACAGCGATATACATATTTATCTTCCTGATGTCTCCTTCTCTTCGGAAAGTCGTGCCTGACGGGCTGAGGCTT
>JBHJNR010000009.1:0-5821 GCA_050330615.1 Cyanophyceae cyanobacterium | reverse complement strand
TTCTATCGGCAAGGGCAGAAACAGCTTGCTCGACAACAGCGTCAATTGGCTCGTAAACAAAAGGGGTCTGGCAATTATCAAAGACAAGCAGAGCAAGTAGCCCGTCTGCATTTGCACATCTACCGTCAGCGCCAAGACTTTCACTATCAGGTGGCACATTGGCTTTGCGAGACATACGACTTGATAGCATTTGAGGACTTGAACACGCCAACCCAACCTGATGATCAATCCCAGTCATGGATCGTATCGGTATGGATCTTGGGAGGATCTACCGTCTCGGACTCCGGCACCACCATGAGACCGTAGCCCGCACTTTGGCAGAACTCGACGATCTCATGGGTCTCAAATCGCTCAGTCACAGGTTTGGGCAACCCCTGCTGTGCTAACCGCTGGGCATATTTGCGCGCACTAAAAACACTTTCAAACCCCAACACGATGTCTTGATCCTGCACCTGAAGGGTATGAAGTCCCTCTTGCCCTTGGCTCTGATAGACCAACACCAAGATGCTGTCGGGCAACGTTTCTTTGTCGATCGCCCGCAAATGGGATCCCTTTCCTGCCTCCGCTTGGCCTTGTGCCAGGAGCACCTCACTGGCCTGATTGAGCCGTTCCATCTGGGCTTCCAGTAGAGACCGCCGCCGCTCATCATCCAACTGGGACAGTTCAGCGGTCACCTGTTGGTACTGCCGAAACAAACTGCTGCGGATGTCATGTTCACTGGATCCAAGGGGCAGATCGAGCAGCGCAAAGGCTTCTTTGGGGGTCATGTCAACCAAGGAATCAACCGCACCTTTAATCATAGAGGCAACCCATTCTAGGGGATCCCTGAGGTGGGTTGCCTCTTTTATAGCCTTAGGCCTGATCCCCTTAGGCCAGATCCCCTCACCCCTGATGCCCTAGGCCAATGGGATCCCATTCACCACCAACTCGGCAATGGCTTCAGCCATCTGTTGGGTGCCAACGGGGGTGCCCCGCGCCATGTCATAGGTGACCTTTTCGCCTGCTGCCACCACATACTGCACCGCTTGCTCTACTCTTTCGGCAGCTTCGCGCTCTCCCAAGTAGTTGAGCATCAGCACCCCGGAGAGGATCAGGGCAATGGGGTTGACTTTGTTTTGACCAGCATATTTGGGGGCGGAACCATGAATCGCCTCAAACACCGCCATACCATCACCGATATTGGCACCTGGTGCTACCCCCAAGCCGCCGATCATGCCTGCGCAGAGATCTGACAGGATATCCCCGTACAGGTTAGGCATCACCAACACGTCATACAGCTCTGGCTTTTGCATCAGCTGCATACACATGTTGTCCACGATCCGATCTTCAAACTCGATCTCAGGATAGTCTTGGGCCACCTCACGGGCCACCGCCAAATAGAGGCCGTCGGTGTACTTCATGATGTTGGCCTTGTGAACCGCCGTCACCTTTTTGCGCTGGTTGGCGCGGGCGTAGTCAAAGGCAAATTTGACGATGCGGCGGCTACCTTCTTCGGAAATTGGCTTGACCCCCAGCGCGGATCCCTCGCGAATCGGCTTGCCCGTCATTTCCATCAACTGAGTCCGTAACTGTTCGGCTTCAGGGGATCCCTTTTCAAACTCGATGCCTGCGTACAGGTCTTCGGTGTTCTCTCGCACCACAATCAGATCGACATTATCAAAGGCGCTTTTTACCCCCACCAGAGACTTGGCCGGACGCAGGTTGGCATACAGATCCAGCTCTTTGCGAATCGCCACATTGACGGAGCGAAAGCCGGTGCCAATGGGGGTGCCGATCGGGCCTTTGATGGCAACCTTGGTATCGCGGATCGAGTCCAGCACCTCAGGAGGGAGGGGGGTGCCATACTTTTCGATCACATCCACCCCGGCATCCATCGGGATCCACTCGATCTTGACGCCAGTGGCATCGATCACCGTCTGCATAGCGCGGGCAACTTCTGGGCCGATCCCATCACCAGGGATCAAGGTCACACGATAGGTCACAGTCAACGTCCTTCACACGCGAGGGTATATGAGTACGGCTAGATTAGCAGGATCCCTCGTCTAGAATCGACGCCAGCGATGACGAAAATTGATATCAGGGTCAAAAGAGGGATGGATCCCTTAGGATTCACTGTCAATCTTGCCAAGCGGCGGCATCTGCCATGGTCAGCACCTTGTTATAGATCGGCTGCCCCGGCTCCTGTTTCCAGCTCTCAGCCAGGGATCCCAGATCTACAGAGGCAAAACCCAGATCTGTGATCAACTGCGCCACTGTAGCCTTGGCATCATCATCATCCCCAGCGATAAAGATGACTCGGCGCTCCGCCATTGGTTTCTGGGGATCCCCTTGATCGCGGAGTTGCTCCCAGTGGATGGTGTTGAAGGCTTTAACCACTTTGACATCAGCCAACTGCCGAGTGAAAAACTGCGAGTGGGTCAAGCCCATCAAATCGATCTCCCCATCTCGGTTGGCATAGTAATTGGCGGCTGTCACCAAGATTTTGCCTTTCAGAGCTTCAGCGGGCAGATCAGCAAATCGGCCAAAGGGGATGGCCTCAATGACGATATCGCCAAATAGGGCTGCTTCAGTGGGGGTGACCGCTTGAGCCAGGAATCCCAAGCCTGCAATCAAATCCGAGAGGCTGGCTGGCCCGCGTGAATTGCTGATGGCCACAGGGTGTCCCTGTTTGACCAGAATCCCTGCCAGGGTCGCGCCAATTTTACCCGCACCGAGGATGCCGATATTCATACTGTCTCCAATAAAGATCTGGATTCACCCTAAAAAGGGATCCCTATTACCCCCATGAGGAGGGATCCCTTGATCACCAAAGTCCCTTAACTCAAGACCGGAGATTGGGCCAAGAACGCCTCTAACTCAGTCAGGGCATCTGAGTCCATCTTGGTCTGCATGGGGCAGAACTTGGGGCCACACATAGAGCAAAACTCAGCGGTTTTGTAGATGTCGGCGGGCAAAGTTTCATCGTGATACTCCTTGGCTCGTTCCGGATCCAATGACAGCTCAAACTGGCGATTCCAGTCGAAGTTGTAGCGGGCTTTGGACATCTCATCATCCCGATCTCGTGCCCCCGGACGGTGACGGGCGATATCGGCAGCATGGGCAGCAATTTTGTAAGCAATCAAGCCTGCTCGCGCATCCTCAGCATTGGGCAAGCCCAGATGCTCTTTGGGGGTGACATAGCAAAGCATGGCGGTGCCATACCAACCCGCCATCGCAGCTCCAATCGCCGAGCTGATGTGGTCATAGCCCGCCGCAATATCGGTGACCAAGGGGCCTAAGACGTAGAACGGAGCTTCGGAACACTCCTCCATCTGTTTGCGGACGTTGAACTCGATTTGATCCATCGGCACATGGCCGGGGCCTTCCACCATCACCTGCACATCATGTTCCCAGGCAGAACGGGTGAGCTGACCCAGGGTTTTCAGTTCGGCCAATTGGGCCTCATCCGAGGCATCGTGCAAACAGCCAGGCCGGAGGGAATCTCCCAAGCTAAAGGACACATCATACTTTTTGAAGATTTCGATGATGTCGCGGTAGTGGGTGTAGAGCGGATTTTGCTTGTGGTGGGCCAACATCCAACGGGCCAAGATGCCGCCCCCACGGGAGACGATGCCCGTCAGACGATTCTTCACCAGGGGCAGGTGCTCGATCAGGATCCCGGCGTGGATGGTCATATAATCCACCCCCTGCTGGGCGTGCTTTTCGATCACATGCAGAATGTCTTCGGCAGAGAGTTTCTCCACATCGCCGTGGACGCTTTCTAGAGCTTGGTACATCGGCACCGTTCCGATTGGCACGGGGGATGCCCCGATGATGGCGGAGCGGATCTCATCGAGATTGCCCCCACCCGTGGACAGATCCATGACGGTATCGGCCCCGTATTTGACGGAGAGCTTGAGCTTGTCTACTTCCTCTTCTAATCCCGAAGAATTGGGGGACGCGCCGATGTTGGCATTGACCTTGCACCGGGAGGCGATGCCGATGGCCATGGGTTCGAGGTTGGGGTGGTTGATGTTGGCGGGAATGATCATCCGGCCTCGAGCCACTTCATCGCGGATCAGCTCTGGCGGCAGGTTCTCCCGCTGGGCCACATAAAGCATCTCTTCGGTCAGGATCCCTTGGCGGGCGTAGTGCATCTGCGAGACATTGGGATGGCCTTGGCGGGCGGCAATCCAGGATCCCCTCAGGGTGGTCTGGGGTGATTGGGTAGGCGAAATGGATGCGCTAGCGGAGGCCGCGCTCGGGTCAGTTGCGTGATCTAACATGGGTGACGTCCTTAATAACAGCTTCCCTACGCCGATGTGAGTCGGGTCAGGTTCGAGGGATTTCTCTCAGCCTGATGGCAGTCCACCAGACACTCCCAGCGTTGTCGGATTCTATCACGGGGATCCTAGGGGTGATGTATCAAGGTATTACAGGGGTGCAGTGAGAAATGGTTGAAGACAGGGTTGCCTACGGTAACCAAGGATATTGACTAAAGTCGGGCTGACGTTTTTCCAGAAAGGCTTTTTTGCCCTCCTGGGCCTCCTCACTCATGTAGTAAAGCAGCGTGGCATTGCCCGCCAACTCCTGTAAGCCCACCTGGCCATCACAGTCCGCATTAAAGGCAGACTTGAGGCAGCGAATCGCCAAGGGACTCTTGGTCAAGATCTCTTGTGCCCATTGGATCCCTTCTGCCTCTAGCTCTGCCACCAGCACCACCTGATTGACCAGCCCCATCTCTAGGGCTTGAGTCGCGTCATATTGCCGACACAAAAACCAGATTTCGCGGGCCTTTTTTTGTCCGACGATCCGAGCCAAATAGCTGGCCCCAAATCCCCCATCAAAGCTGCCCACCTTCGGCCCCGTCTGGCCAAAGATGGCATTATCCGCCGCAATGGTCAGATCGCAGACCAGATGCAGCACATGGCCACCCCCAATCGCATAGCCCGCCACCAGCGCGATCACCACCTTGGGGATTGACCGGATCAGCTTTTGCAAATCCAGCACATTCAGCCGAGGGATCCCACGTTCATCCAGGTAGCCGCCATCCCCGCGAATGCTCTGATCACCCCCAGCACAAAAGGCATACTTACCATCCGTATGCGGCCCCGCCCCCGTCAGCAGAATCACCCCAATCCGGGGATCCTCACGGGCATTTTGGAAGGCGTCATAGAGCTGCATCACCGTCTCGGGCCGAAAGGCATTGCGCTTGTGGGGGCGATTGATGGTGATGCGGGCGATCCCCTCAGCCTTGTCAAAGAGAATATCGCTGTAGGACTGGACAGGATGCCATTGCATGGGAGCTGAGCCTGGGCAGGGATGAGCTTGATCATCCTCTCACAGCAGACCGGAGATCAGTCTAAAATTTGAGATATCTCATCTACCTATGACTCCCCATGCCCCAAGCCATCTACAACGGTATCGTCCTCGCCGAAAGCGATCAGTGTGAATCGGTTGAGGGCAACTACTATTTCCCCCCGGCCTCCATTAACCAAGAGTTTTTTAAGCCCAGCACCACCCATACCACCTGCCCCTGGAAGGGAGTGGCCAGCTACTACACCATCGAAATCGAGGGCAAAACGTTTAAGGACGAAGCCTGGTATTACCCCGAACCCAAAGATGCTGCCAAAAACATCAAGGGGTATGTGGCGTTCTACAAGCGCAACGTCAAGGTTGAAGCGTAGGGATCCCTTTAGCCTTGGAAATGGGATACAACCCCTGTCCTTCTAGGACGGCTTTTCTTCTTGTAGCCTATCAATCCAGTCCTCTAACATCTGCGTCATGGTTTTCCGCTTGGACGCTGCAACACGGCGCAGTTTTTCCAGCCTATCAGAGTCAA
>JBHJNR010000008.1:0-2375 GCA_050330615.1 Cyanophyceae cyanobacterium | reverse complement strand
CCCCCGTCGGCTAGCTCCTCCACACTGAGGGCATCATCAATGTCGCGGGTGCTGGCATCGTCGATGGTGTAGGTATGGAGGTGGGTGAGATCGACTCGATCTGTCGAATCCGGAGGAGCCTCTTGCATCAAGTGAGCGGCAGCAGTTTCCAGTTCAGCACTAAAACGGATCGGGATCCCAGACTGGCGCAAGTCGATGTTTTCATGCTTACTCCATAATTTCAGATCCACCAGTAGGGTAATAGCCGCATCGGGATGGGTGTCTCGGCCTGCTAATTTGAGCAGTTGGATCCCTTGCTCTCGATCAGTTGCAGCCTCTCCATGCAGAGCCAACCGTTCCAGGGACTCCAGCCGCAACCGCTCTGCTGCGGTCCACTCCACAGCAAGCCGATCTTGCAGGGCTGATCTGAGGCGGGCTTCAAACTCGGCTTGTTCCCGCTGTCGTTGCTCTGCGATGGTCTTTTGGTGCAGCAGATCTTGCACTTGAGCAGAGGGGCGAGGCTCATAGAGATCCGCTTTTTGCTTGAAGTAGAGGCTATCCTCGCTCAACAGACGATAGGCGGCATAGAGAGCAACAGGAGAATCTTGGGAGAATAAGATTTGGGCAATATCCACCACCGCGACGGGCTGTCGATCCTCCACCAACAGCTCCCAGGCCACCGCCAATCCCTCAGGATCCAGCAGAGACTCCACTTGTCGCATGAAAGCTGGGATCCTGTCGGCACTGGTCGGGGATCCCTCCGCTTTGAGGCTGTAGTCAATTTGGCGGGGATGGACACTGTAGGTTTGGCCAGAAGCCGCCCCTAGAACCAGGTTCTTTTTGCCCTCGGTGCCCTGCACCACCGCCAGCAGCTTGTCATTATTGTGACGAAACTCCACCAGCGTTCCAATCTCCACGCCTGCTCCTTTTGGGCTTGTATAGTTTGGGCTTTTTTAGGCTATCCACTTCCATCTTGGGCAAGGGTTGCCAATCAGGCAAGGGGGATCCCAGCCCAGGACAATTCATTGCTGAATGAAAAACTCTAGACTGATCCTATCGTCCCATCACTTTGACAAACAGGATGCCCAGTAGATAGAGAAAGGTCACTGCTCCAGCCAGCAAGCTCTGGGTCAAGGGATCCGTAGAAGGGGTCAAGATAGCTCCGGCCACCACTGCCCCCAGCACCACAAACCGCCACGCCTTAAACATCTGTTCGGACGTGACAATCCCCAATGCCCCTAACAAGGCCTGCAATACCGGCACCTGAAAGGCCAAGCCGGTGCTGAATAACAGCAGCAAAATGAACTCAAAATACTTGTCGATTGACCATGCCTGATCCACCACCCCTTCCCCAAAGCTGATGAAGAAGTTGAGGGCCGCTGGGATCATCAGGTAGTAGGAGAAGACCAACCCCCCCAGAAACAGGACGCCGGATCCCAGCACCACGGGAGCAAAAAAGCGGGATTCTTTGACGCTGAGGCCAGGGGTGACAAAGCGGGCAATCTGATAGATCAAGAAGGGGGTGGCCAGCAGCAGGCCCGAGTAGGCCGCTACCTTCATGGACACGAAGAAATACTCACCGGGCGACAGCTGCAAAAAGGTGACTGGGCCAGCCGGGATCTCCAGCACCTCCACGATGCGGTTGACCACCGTAAAGCAGCCTGCCACGCAAATTACCACCGCGATCACGGAATAGAACAGCCTATTCCGCAGTTCATCCAGGTGATCCATCAAGGACATTTCCACTTCATTGGGAAAGTCGAGATCCTGGTCGGGATCGGGAGTCGAGGCTTGGGGATTGGGTTTGGAGGCTACGGTCATGGCAGCTTAAAACACCTAGTAACTGAGGTGGAATGTAGAGATGATCGCTGGCAGAGTTGGACGGTTCTCCCAGGATCCCCACCCATAATAGCAACGGGAGTCCCTGGGTTTGTTACACCCAGCACGCAACAGCCCCAGGATATGGGATCCCAGGGCTGTGTCAGGGTAGTCAAGGGTTAGCGAGGGCGACCTAACAAAGGCTAGAGCCAGCGGGTTAACCCATCGCTTCTAGGTAGTCCCGAACACGATTGCGACGCTTGGGCTGGCGCAGTTTCTGCAAGGCCTTGGCCTCAATCTGGCGTACCCGCTCCCGCGACAGGTCAAGGGCGCGACCGATCTCTGCCAAGGAGTAGGTGCGACCATCGCCCAGGCCAAACCGCATCCGAATCACATCCCGCTCCCGCGAGGTTAGATCCGCCAACAGATGTTGAAGATCCCGATGCAGGGCTTCCCGCATCATGGTCTCTTCGGGAGAGATATCGTCGGTTTCCAACAAGTCACCCAACTCGGTGTCCTTGTCCTTGCCCACTTTGGTCTCTAGCGAGACTGAGCGTGGCACCCGCACCAACAGCTCC
>JBHJNR010000007.1:0-2805 GCA_050330615.1 Cyanophyceae cyanobacterium | reverse complement strand
AACACTATTATCACTCAAATTATGTAACCACAATGTTACGTATAAATATTGATATAACTAGTCCTTTAGCCAGGAAGAGACTAATCCTCTCTTGGACAAGGAGGATGTTACTTCAACTTCAAGAGTGACAAAATTGACATGGAGACATCAGATCTCCTGTGGAGCCTCAAGGTAACTATGAGTATGCAGCGGCGGCGGTTTCGCTTTATTCCTTCCAAAGATCCTTTTTTGCGTAACAGGTCCCCCTTGTCTCGTCAGCGAAAGGATTGGGGCTACGCTCTGCCACTGGCCTTGATTTTGGGCGTTGCCATGACGGTTGCGGCTCTGACAATGATGGCTCGTAGCCGCACCAATAGCCTGGTGACCCAATCGCAGCGACGGTCTGCCGAAAGTCTATCAGCCTCTGAAGGGGGGATTGACCGCACCCTGGCACTACTCAACCGACCGGGATTTAGTGGGTTGCTGCTGGTGGACAACGATCCAGGCAACCTGCTGCCTTTTGATGACCCAGCTAATCCGCCGGATCCAACAATTGTTTGGACACCAGATGCGGCGGGAGTTGCTTTTGGTAGTGGCTGCTCGTTGGTCAAAGGGGAAATTGGTGGTGGAGCTGGCGGCGGCGGTGTCACCATCGACATTGACGATATCCTGGCGGGATCCGCGGGTACTGGCAGCTACGAAATGCTGGCCTATCGCTTTTATCAGAGCAAGGGCCAGGGCGTGATGATGATGGAAGGGACGTCTGGTACCTCGATCTCGCGGGTGATGCAGACCATTACAGTGGTCGAAGACAACGAGGATCCAGATTTGTCATTTCCGGGTCTGCTGGGCTTCGACAATGTCGATATGGGCAACAACGATGTCTTGGGGGTAGATGGCAATGTCATCTGTCTCAATGATGGAAATTGTCCCGTCACTTGTTTTGACACTCCTGCCACCCGAGAAGCAGCCCTTAGAACCGCTGTCAATGCTCTTAAAAATAGCGTGATTGAGGGCGATATTTTTGTGGGGGATATCGAAGTGCCACCAGTGCCAGCCCCTCCCTCTTTCTTCTCCCGTCCTGGCTCTATTTCCATCACCGGTGCCAGCACCTTTCCGGCTACTACAGATACACCTGTCTGGGTTGGCCCCGCCCCAGCAGGCAGCTGCACTGTCAATCCAGATCCAGCCAATTGTGCCTACGCCTACAATGTCAGCTCAATCAATGTTTCAGGAAATAAAACCGTTGCTATTGATTTCAAACAAGAAAGTAATAACGCCATTCTCCCTGTGATCTTTCATGTCTCCGGCAACATTGATATGGCAGGCTCAACTCAACTGGTCACCCGATATCAGGGAACGTCAACCAATGATGTCAAAGACTTTCCTCAGGCTAACTTTCGTATCTATGGCAATCCGAAAGGGGGCACTCCACAGTCGATGGCTTTCAGTGGCAACACCTGTGCAGATGCCTTTATCTACGCCCCCACTGCAAAAGCAGGGATCAATGGCGGCGGCGGTGGATCCTCCAGTGGGAGCTGTGGGATCCTAGGGGCGGTTTGGGTGGATAACTGGGGGCTTTCTGCATCCAATGCCGAAGCGGTAATTCGGGTGAGAGAAGGCACCGCTTTGGCTGTCAAATCAGCCTTGCGATCCGATCTTTTTATTGGATTTGGCTTTGCCATAGCTGCCAACCGAGTCGAAGGCATCGGCGGCTGGGCAAGGGTTGATGGGGAGGTAAGACCATAATGAAAACGCGTACCCTACAAACCTTGTTCCCCTTACAAAGAAATTCAGACCTGGATCCTTCCCGTAATCTTGCTTCCTGTAATCTTGCTTCCTGTAATCCATCTGGGGCCGGATTCTCCTTAGTCGAAGTGATGGCATCGATGGTGATCACCTCCATTTTTGTGGTGGCTGTTCTGCCCATTCTCACCACAGCCGCTACCAATCTGGTGGTTAATCGTCGAGTCGGCACCGCCCTCAATTTAATTCAACGAGATGTTGAGAATATCAGATCTCGTCCCATCAATTGTGATTTATCAAATTTGCCACCCTTAGTGGCCTCAAATGATCCTCAATTGCAAATTGTTCGACCTGCTCCCCCAACTCCCCCTCCCGATGATCTGAATGAACCGAGACTTTTGGAGATTGAATATAACGTTCAATTGGTCGGGTCTTCGAATGATAAAGGGATCCCTGTGATTGACCAATGGGTGACATTGGTGTGGTGCGATCCCCCTCGCTTGTAATGATGGGATCCCTCTGAGATCACAAAATCTGAGCAGAATCCATAGCAGCTTTCAGTGGTGTCTTTAGTTGGTTCTCAAGGTGATAGCTATGCAAGCACTCTACTTTCAATCTTTATCTGCCAAACTCCGCTCGCGGGCCTGGAGAAACCATGGGATCCCTGGTGCGATTGACGCTGGATTCACGCTGCTAGAAGTGATTGCGGTGATGGTTATCGTCGGCATCCTGGCGGCGGTTACCGCCCCCACAGGCATTGATGCCGCCCAGCGCGCCCAGCTCAATGAGGCCGCCACCCGCGTTCAGGGCTTTGTCAAAGAGACCCACCGCTTGGCCCTCAGCACCAGCAGCACCTGCACCATCACCGTTGAACCCACTCAACTGGTGGCGACATGTGCGGGAGCCAATGCTCTGACCCGATTTGAACCGATCCCCCCCCGCATCACCGTTACTTCAAATGTGACTAACCCCACCCCCAATCGGTTGGAATTCACCTTCCGGGGCTTAGTGGCCAATAACTGCCCCGCTGCAACCAACTGCGGCACCATCACCCTGCAAAGTACCGTGGGATCCCAGGAG
>JBHJNR010000006.1:0-4281 GCA_050330615.1 Cyanophyceae cyanobacterium | reverse complement strand
AGCCACATCAGGCGAGATTTTTGCCGATTGGCCCGCAAGCCGTGATCCCGGTAGATCAGCAGCACCGCTTCACAGATGGCCACCACATCGCGGGGATCCGACCAGACATCCAGCGAGATGGCCTCGGCGCAACGGCGAGCCGAAAAGAAGCCCCCCACCAGGACGTTGAAGCCCAACTTGTCATTCTTATAGGCAGGTACAAAGGCTAAATCATTGATCTCGGCATGGACGGAGTTGTCCCGACAGCCCGCGATGGCGATGTTGAATTTGCGGGGCAGATTGCTGAAGGACTCGTTGCCCTCGCCGTTGTTGGTGATCATGTCCTGCACCTTGCGGGTGAGGCCACGCACATCAATCAGCTCATCCGGATCGATGCCCGCCAACGGGGATCCCGTGATATTGCGGACATTATCCATGCCGGATTGCACACTGGTCAGCCCAACATCTTTCAAATACTGCAAGATCTGGGGCATCTCCTCAATCGGGATCCCACGCAGTTGAATGTTTTGACGGGTGGTGATGTCAGCCACACCATCAGCCCCATAGGGATGGATGATTGCCCCCAACATCCGCATCTGTCCACTGGTCAGGATCCCGTTGGGAATCCGCAGCCGCAGCATAAACTTGCCTGGGGTACTTTTGCGGGAGAAGATGCCCAGCCACTTGAGTCGATGGTCGCGGTCATCGAGGGGAATCTCATCCCAACCCAATTTGGCAAACTGCTCTAATTCTGCTTTAACGGCCAAGCCGTCTTTTTCGCTTTTGATGGTTTCAAATTTATTCGCCATCTCTGAACCCTATGGGCCAACGTTGCCACTGTATTGAAGGCAATCGTTAACTTTGGTAACAGAGGTTACCTTTTTTGAATAATTATGCGTTTTTGTCATAGTTAAAGTGAGGGATCCGCATAATTGGGTCGATCAGGCGATCTCAGGCAGTTGTCCCACCTCATGGTCATGGAAGAAAGAATAGGATCCCTTAATTCCAGCCCAGCCTATGCTGCCCACATGAGAGACGAGACACAAGACAGATGGAATGCTGGACTTGAGGGTTGTGAAACGACTTATGACAGCCCCGGCAGTCTTAACCTGCATTTAATCTCAGTCCCGTAGTATGCCCGTGTCCTTGTGGTTACTCAGCTTCTGTGAATGACTGCTCGCCACTCCCTCCTCTGGGCTATCTCAAAATCCGGGGCATCAGTCATCGGTATGGTGCTCATACCGCGCTGGAGCAGGTTTGGCTGGAGTTACCCAAAGGTCAGATTTTGGCTCTCTTGGGGCCGAGTGGATCTGGCAAATCGACTTTGCTGTCAGCCATTGCGGGTTTGATTCAGCCCAGCAGTGGCGATATTGATCTGAATGGGCGTTCCATCACCCTGCTGCCCACGGAGAAACGCAATCTGGGCATGGTGTTTCAGGACTATGCCCTCTGGCCCCACATGACGGTGCGTCAGAATATCGCCTTTCCCCTCCAGCACCAAGGGATCCCGCGCCGCGAGATTCAGCAGCGGGTGGAGGCAGCTTTGGCTCGGGTGGAGCTATCGGGCTATGAAGGTCGCTATCCCGGTGCCCTGTCGGGGGGACAACAACAGCGGGTGGCCCTGGCCCGAGCGGTGGTGGCAGAGCCTCAGCTCCTGTTGCTGGACGAGCCATTCTCAGCCTTGGATCCCGCCACTCGTTCTGCCGTTCGGGCCGAGATGGGGATCCTGTTGCGGCAGTTGGGGCTGACAACGGTGCTGGTCACCCATGACCGAGAAGAAGCCTTTGAGCTATCGGATCAGGTGGCGATTTTATTAGATGGCCGGATTCAGCAGTGTGCCTCACCACAGGAGGTGTATGAACGGCCAGTCAATGCGGCGGTGGCACGGTTTTTGGGCCTGAATGTGCTGCGGATCCAGCCGGGATCCTCGCCCTCATCGGTGCGGGTGGTGGGCACTGAGTATGACCTGATGCTGTTGGCTCCGATCTCAGAGACGGTGGAATGGCTGTCGATCCCGCCGGAGCGGGTACAGATCTTGCCCTTTCGAGGGGGGCTTGGCCCGCAACAACTGTTGGGACAGGTGGTGGATGCCCGTTACAGCGGCGGCGAATATCGGCTGCTGGTGCAGATAGACAGGATCCCTGAGTTGAAACTGCGCGCCCGCACTGGGGTCAAGCCCCCAGAGGCTCAGGTGGTGGTGGAATTGCCGACAGCAGCCCTGCATGGCATTGGCAGTGATGTCAGCATCCGCAATCCAGCCCTGGCCGGGATCCGTTCGGGTTGAGCCGGGATCCCGGCTGGATGGCAATCTGACGCAATCCACCATCACGCACCCACACTCGCTCACAACACAACAGGAGCATCAAACATGAAAAAAAGTCTTGGCTTTCTGACCCTGGCCGGATTCTCTCTATTGGCGGGCGGATCTGCCTTTGCCCAGTCTGTTACCTTCTACACCGCTGGCCCCGGCGGATTGGCGGAAGCCCTGGCGGCTGGCTTTACCGAACAAACCGGGATCCCTGTGGAGGTTTATCAGGCCACCAGCGGGGATGTTTTGGCCCGCCTCGAAGCAGAACGGGCCCAACCTCGGGCCGATGTGGTGGTTTTGGCCTCTTGGGGAGAGGGCTTGAGCATGGCAGATCAGGGCTATGTGGCGGAGTATGAATCGCCGGAGGTGGCCAATCTACGGCCCGAGTGGGCGGATGGGGGCTTGGCAGCACAGGGGGGAGCAGCCCTGGCTGTGGTGATCAACACCAACGAAGTTTCTGAGCCTCCCACCTCCTGGTTTGACCTGACCGAACCGATGTGGGAAGGGGCGGTGACGATGCCGGATCCCAGCCTGTCGGGCAGTGCCGCCGAGTTCGTCGGGGTGTTTGTCCAGACTTTTGAGGATGAGGCATGGCAGTTGTTTGCAGACTTGGCCAATAACGGCCTCGATGTGCCTGGCCCCAATGCGGCAGCGCTCAATCCGGTGCTAAGTGGCGAACGGATGGCCACCATCGCGGCGGTGGACTACATCTCCTATGGCCAGATTGAAAATGGTGAAGCGCTGGAGGTGATCTATCCGGAAGAGGGCACGGTGGTGGCTCTGCGACCCATCTTTTTGCAGGAGGGCGCTCCCAATGGTGAGGAAGGGCAGCAATTTATCGACTATGTGCTCTCTGCCGAAGGCCAGGAAAAAGTGGCGGATGTGTTTTTGATCCCAGCCCGGACGGATGTGGAGGCGAAGCGACCCACCCCTGGCGATGGGTTTACCGCCTTCTCTCCCGACTGGGGCTTTGTGGCCACCAACATCACCGCTTTGGTGGAACGCTTCCGTACCGAGATCGTGGAAGGGATCATCCAGCAATAGGCCTGAGTTCCTAGTCCCATGACCCGGCCCATAACCTGACAACAAGATGAACCCCGAGCTACCATCCGTCCCCACCTGGGATCCCTCTCGTCTCCTGCTCTGGCTGGGCCGGATCGGGTTGGGGCTGGTGGTGGGCGGGCTGGTGCTCTATCCGTTGGGGATGGTGTTTGCCTCTACCCTGTTGGCGGGTCTCTGGGGTGATGCCCCCTTGCAATTGGAGGATCTGCTGACTCCCCGCATTGCCACCGCTTGGGGAAATACTCTGCTGCTGGGGATCCTGGTGACGCTGCTGAGCATCGCCTTGGCTTTGCCCTTGGCCCTGCTGGCCCTTGGATCCCCGTGGCGACGATGGATCGATGTCTTGATGAGCATCCCCTTTTTGACGCCGCCTTTTTTGGTCAGTCTGGCCTGGACATTGGCGGTGGGTCGGCGGGGCTATCTCTCGGGGCTGGGGTTGCCCGGTGCGGCAGCAGACAGGATCCTGTTTTCATTGGGGGGACTGACGGTGCTGATGGCCCTCAACTATGCCCCTATGGTCTACTTTGCGCTGCGGGCGCAGTTGGGATCCATTTCCTCATCGCTGCTCTGGGCGGCCAAGGTGGCGGGGGGATCCCGTTGGGCCACTGTACGTCAGATCCTGGTGCCCCTGATGATGCCGGGCTTGTGGGCAGGGGGCTTCTTGGCCTTTGCCTCGGCGGTGAGCGAGTATGGCACCCCGTTGGTGATCGGCAATCGGATTGGATTTCCGGTGGTGGCCACTGAGATCGCCCGTCAGATCAATGTTTTCCCCATCAATCTCACCCTTGCCTCAGCCATGGGATCCCTGTTGCTGCTGACCAGTGCTGGATTTTATGGTCTCAGCCGAGTCCTGCAAAAGAAGTCAGTGCTGGCCCCTAGCCGCAGTCACTATGCCGCCCCGATGCTGTTATCCCCAGCGGTGCGCGGTCTCT
>JBHJNR010000005.1:0-17429 GCA_050330615.1 Cyanophyceae cyanobacterium | reverse complement strand
TACAGAGGGAGGCAGATGAGGGCTTCACAGCAGGCTCAAAAACTTATCATCATCGTCGTGCTCTTAGAGCCGCAGAGCTTATCAGGCAACCTCTCTAGCCTCTCTGTCACCCCCTCAGGTAACTCTGGCTTCAGCGACAGCAGCAGCTCCTTCAGCGACTGATTGATGGGAAATATCCTCGACTGATGGGTTTTAGGATCCTTGCGGATATTAAATCCCGTATTCACCGCCTCCACAAAATGGATCACCGCTCGTTGCCAGTCAATATGCTTCCACTGCAAAGCAACCGCATCCTCAGGTCGCGCCCCGGTCAAAAATAAAAACTTCACATACGGGTAAAAGTAGGCGTACCTGTCATCCACCCGAAATGCCTCCAAAATTGCCTGAACCTCAGCTTGAGTAAACGGATCTGGATCCTTTTTAGAGCGTACCTTCAGCTGCTTAGCTAATCCCGTAAATGGATTCATTCCCACCAGCCCGCACTCCATAGCCCATTCGTGGCAGGCATTGAGCTGAACCAAGTATTTGCGAGCTGTCACGGGCTGACAACCATCTGATAGACAGAACTCTCGAAACTCAATCGCCGTCATTCGGTTACCGATTGACCGCCCAAATCGTTCCAACTTGCGGCGAGTATTACGATATGTGGACTTGACTGTCGTGATCTCCACGCTGGGAGTTTGATACGTCACATACCGATCCCACAGTTCCAGGGTTGGGATCCCCACAGTTTCCCCTTCCTCATCAGCGCAAGCATTTTTCTTGAGGTAGGGCACCCAAGAAAACTCTCTGTTTTCCAACAGGGATCCCACCTTGCTAGCTTCCTTTTCCGCTGCCGAGACCCCAGCAGGATTCGCCCGCATCCCAATCGCAATTTCCTGTTGGTGGGGCTTCTGCTGAACTGATCCAGGTTTGGGGGGAAGCACGGATCTCAGGTACAGTTTCAGCCCTCGTTGCCGGAACACAACCCCGACATTGCCTGCTTTGAGTCGCCCATTGGCCTGAGCCAGACGGTCTTGTGTCACCTTATCGGGCGTTTTTTGCTGCTGGAGTGCCATCCCTTACCTCAGTCTTACCTATGGGCTTACCTAAAAAAGGGGTCTCATCCAAGCCCTTTGAGTCTCTATGTGTCCAGATAAGACGGTAGAGACCCTACTAGTAAAGTAGGCTCAGATCCTTGACCCGAGCCTACTTTAGCTTATTCATAGCGGATGCCAGGAACCAGACTTGAACTGGTGACACGAGGATTTTCAGTCCTCTGCTCTACCAACTGAGCTATCCCGGCTTATTTCAGTGGTATTTGATAATAAACCCAAAGGGCCATCCAC
Source organism: Cyanophyceae cyanobacterium (assembly GCA_050330615.1). Lineage (GTDB taxonomy): Bacteria > Cyanobacteriota > Cyanobacteriia > Thermostichales > Thermostichaceae > JAAUUM01. Next base: position 16,101 of record JBHJNR010000005.1, on the reverse strand, counting down.
CGCAATAACCCAAGCACAAAAATCAGAACATCCTAGAATTACTGACGTAGGTGCCACTCTGGCAGTTGGTTGTGAGAGTCAAGAGCCTTGATCGCGCCCCATGTTTGAAACGCCATATTCGAAGTGGCACAATGGATCCCTCCCTAACTGGGGTAAATAACTGAGAGGAATCAAACCCCTCAATCTCTGTGGTTGGCACTCCTCCCCTAAGGGAGCAAGATCATCAATTTTTGCCGTAAAGGTTTTTGTGTGCTATGTCTTTAGGATCACTCATGAGTCAACCATCCCCCTCGCCTCAGCCCATTCATGTGATTGGGGGGGGGCTGGCCGGAACAGAAGCCGCTTGGCAAATTGCGGCAGCAGGGTTGGAGGTCACCTTGTGGGAAATGCGCCCGGTGCGCCAGAGTCCGGCTCATCACACCGATCACTTGGCAGAATTGGTGTGCAGCAACTCCTTTGGGGCCTTGGCCAGCGACCGTGCCCCCGGCCTACTCAAAGCCGAGATGAGACAACTGGGATCCCTTGTCATGGCCATGGCTGACCGTCATGCGGTACCTGCTGGAGGAGCCCTGGCGGTGGATCGAGGGGTTTTTAGCCAAGCCCTGACCGAAACCCTGGACAATCACCCTCGCATTACCTTGAGGCGAGCAGAAGTTAGCCAGATACCCGATGGCATCGCGGTACTGTGTACGGGGCCATTGACCAGCGATCCGTTGGCGGATGCTCTGCGGGAGTTGACGGGGTTGGAGTACATGAGCTTCTTTGATGCCTCCAGCCCCATCGTCACGGGTGAGTCGCTAGATCGAGAGATTGTATTTCCGGCGTCACGGTATGACAAAGGGGAAGCTGCCTACCTCAACTGCCCCATGACAGAGGCAGAGTATGACCAGTTTTGGCAGGCTCTGACCAGCGCGGAGCAGGCTCCTCTCAAGGACTTTGAGCAAGAGGAGCGCACCTTCTTTGAAGGCTGCTTACCCATTGAGGAAATGGCTCGGCGGGGCCGAGATACCCTCTGCTATGGCCCCCTCAAGCCCGTGGGGCTTCGGGATCCTCGAACAGGCGACCGACCCTTTGCGGTGGTACAGCTGCGGCAGGAAGATAAAGCGGGCCAGTTGTGGAATATGGTGGGCTTTCAAACCAATCTGCGGTGGGGAGAGCAAAAACGAGTCTTTCAGCTCATCCCTGGCTTGGCCGACGCTGAGTTTGTGCGGATGGGGGTGATGCATCGCAATACTTTCTTGAATGCACCCCAGCTTCTGGATCCCACGTTGCAGTTTCGCTCTCGACCCAGCTTGTTTGCCGCCGGTCAGCTGGTGGGGACTGAGGGATATGGCTGTGCTGCCGCTGGGGGATGGTTGGCGGGTACCAATGCCGCTCGCTATGCCACCGGACAACCGTTGATTGAGTTGCCAATTGAGACCATGATGGGATCCCTGTTTGCTTTTATCAGCAGCGCCGATCCCAAGCATTTCCAGCCCATGCCCGCCAACTTTGGCATCATCCCCCCGTTGGAGGGCAAAAAGGTTCGCGGTAAACGGGAGCGGTATGGGCAGTATCGGGATCGGTCTTTTCAAGCCTTAGCAGCCACAGGTCTGGTGGTGAATCCAGAGCCAGAAGCACAAGAGCCAGAAGCAGCAGAAGTAGCCTGACTCTAAAAAGAGACCACTAAGCAGGCTGGGGTGAGGCAGTAAACTGGGATCCATCTGTTTTGGAGTGAAAGACCTCACACTTGAAGACACTGGTGCTGGGTTTAGGAAGGGCAGGATCCGCTGCTGCTCATCTGTCGCGAGTTTTGGGTCACGAGGTCTGGGTCCAAGATGAACAAGACTCAGGATCCCTGTCATCCCAAGCTCAGGCTCTGCGGCAGCTAGGGATCCAAGTGGTTTTGGGGCAACCCTTTGCCTGGGTAGAAGGGACTAGCGGTGGGGAGATGTTCCAGTCCGCTGCCAGCCCTGATCAGATCGTGGTCAGCCCAGGTATCCGGTGGGATCTACCCTTTTTAGAACAGGCCCGAGAGCGGGGGATCCCTGTGATAGGGGAGGCCGAATTGAGTTGGGGATCCCTGCGGCAGTTACCGTGGGTGGGGATCACGGGTACCAATGGCAAGACCACCACCACGGCTTTGGTTGCCGCCCTGTTTAAGGCTGTCGGCCAAGTGGCCCCCGCCTGTGGCAATATCGGCTATCCCTTGGGGGAGGTGGCGGTGGCGGTGCAGCAGGGGCAACTGAGGCCGGATGCTGTGGTGGCAGAGCTGAGTAGCTACCAGGTGGAAGCCTCAAAAACCCTTGGGGAAGGAGCCATCGCTGTGTGGACAACCCTGACCCCCGACCATCTCGAACGCCATCAGACGGTGGAGAACTATGCCCAGATCAAGGCCAGACTGCTGGAACGGGCTCGTTATCGCGTTATCAATGGGGATGATCCCTATCTCTATCCGCTGCGCCACCGCTGGCCGGATACTCTTTGGACTTCTACCCAGGATCCCACTGCCCCAATTCGGATCCAATCCGGTCGTCTCTGGGTGGATGATCGGGCGATTGCCGAGGTACAGCCTTTTCTCGACCGGATACCGGGATCCCACAATCTGCAAAACCTGTTGATGGCCACAGCGGCGGCGGTTTGGGCAGGACTGGATTTAGGGGCGGTGCCCAGAGTGATTGAGACCTTCCCTGGGATCCCTCATCGGCTAGAGCGAGTGCGAGAGTTGGGAGGAATCCGCTTTGTCAACGACAGCAAGGCCACCAACTATGATGCCGCTTGGGTCGGCCTGTCTGCGGTGGAGGCTCCGGTGATCCTGATTGCCGGGGGCCAACCGAAGCAGGGGGATGACACCGCTTGGTTGGAGCTCATTCGGGCCAAAGCCGCTACTGTGATCCTGATTGGGGATGCGGCAGAGTCTTTTGCAGCCCGCTTGGAGCGGATCCACTATACTGACTACCAATTGGCCCACACACTAGATGTAGCGGTGGAACAGGCTTGGTATCGGGCTCAGCAGCTTGCCAAAGCGACCCCTGCTTCCGCGCCCGTCACCGTCTTGCTCTCGCCTGCCTGTGCCAGTTTTGACCAATACCCCAATTTTGAATGCCGTGGCGACCATTTCCGAGCCTGCTGCCAACAGTTGGATCCCTGCGGGACATCAGACCTGGGGACTTGATGCGCGCCTATTGCGGTGGCTGACGGTGATTTGGATTGCGATGGGGCTGGTGATGCTATTCTCCGCCTCTTATCCCATAGCCCAGCGAACCACGGGAGATGGCTTCTACTTCGTCCGGTTGCAGTTGATGTGGGTGGGTCTGCGATCCCTGATCGCGTGGATTATCGTGCGGATCCCGATGCGGATTATGCTGAAACTGGCACCGCTATTTTTTGTGGTGGGATTGGCTCTCGTCTTGGCCACCCATGTGCCTGGGATGGGGGTGCAGCGCTTGGATGCCACCCGCTGGCTAAAATTATTGCCCTTTCTGCCCACCATTCAGCCCTCCGAGTTTCTTAAGCCTGCCCTGGTGTTGCAAGGAGCGCTGGTGTTTGGCACTTGGTTTCAGCGGTCGATGCCCTATCGGTTACTGTGGTTGGCCCTATTTGGGCTGGCGCTACTGTCGATCTTGACTCAGCCCAATTTAGGCACCACCGCCATCTGTGGCTTGACTCTATGGCTGATGGCTTGGTTGGGGGGCTTGCCGATATTGACCTTGCTGGGGGCAGCAGCTGGGGGGGCGGGCTTAGCCATCGGCAGCATTCTTGTCAAAGACTATCAGCGGCGGCGCATCCTGGCCTTTTTAGACCCCTGGGCCAGCCCTCAGGGGGATGGCTACCAGTTGGTTCAAAGCCTGATGGCCATTGGCTCCGGTGGTATCTGGGGGCGCGGATTCGGACTGTCACAACAAAAGCTCTTTTATCTGCCTATTCAGTACACCGACTTCATCTTCTCGGTCTATGCCGAGGAGTTTGGGATGGTGGGATCCTTGTTTTTCTTGGGGCTTCTGGCGGCCTATACCCTGGTGGGCTGGCGGGTGATGGAGCAATGCCGGGATCTCCCCTCCAAGCTGGTGGCGGGAGGTTGTCTTGGCTTCTTGGTGGGGCAATCGGCCATGAATCTAGGGGTGGTGAGTGGGGCACTGCCCACCACCGGGGTACCGTTGCCGCTGTTTAGCCACGGTGGCAGCTCTATGCTGGCCGGAATGGTGATGGCAGCGCTGTTGGTGAGGGTGGCGCGGGAGGCTCATGGGGGCAGGCTGGTGCCCAATCACAGACGTCGGGATCCCAGGGTTAGTCAGGAGCCTACCGTTCGGGCCGAGTTAAGCAGCATCACAATTGAAACCAGGCCAGGGTTCAGGCCGTTGCCAAGTGCTGACCCAAATCTTCCAAGAGACGGGGCAATTCCACCTCTGTCGAGAAACGCAGACTATCGGCTTTGAGGGTGACCAAGACCTTAGCCGCATGAGGGCTAGGCCAGATATTGGGGTTGCAAAACAGTTCCAACCGCAGTCCGTCTTCTTTGTGCAGCACATCCGTTGACCGGACTGGGCCCTTGCTCTGGGTTCCCGCCGCCACTGTCTTGAGATCGGTGATCAAAGCCTCTAATTCCGTCTGTAAACTGCTGGCTCCAGCCACTGAGAGGGGGAAACTGACCGATCCGGTTGCGAAGTTGAGGACAAACTGAGGAGAATGAGGCATAAGACCTTATCGAGGTTACGGCATGGACAGTAACAGCGTATTACGACAGTTGTTGCTTATGGGGGTAGGAACCACCACTCTTGTGGCAGAACAGCTGAGCAAAGCTGCCGACGATCTGGTCAAAAACGGCAAGATGGATCCCGAACAGGCCAGCACCATGATCAACACGATTGTGGAACAGGTGAAGGTTGAGCAGGGCAATTTTGAGACAACGATGCAGCGGCAAGTCCGCAATATCATGCAGGATCTGGGGGTACCTCGCCAGCAAGAAATGGATGAGCTAAGGGGACGACTGGATCGTCTAGAGCGACAGATGCGCAAGATGGAAAACGAGGTCTACAAGAATCGATGAGTCCTGATGGGGCGATCTGATGCTCTACCGGCGATCCTGTTGATGCAGTTCAGCCATGCGGCTGGCGGCCATCTGGGATCCCTGTTGCTCCAGTAAATCCGCCATGATCTGGTCACGCCAATGCAGTTGTTCGCTGAGGATGGCCCCCCACGAGCGTATCAATTTGAGTTGAATAGCAGCGGGTAACCGTTGCAAAGTGTGATGGGATAAAACCGCCACCGCTGCTGTAGACAGACAGACAGCGGTATGGGATCGCTGCCGCTGCACCAATAACTCCCCTTCCCCAAACACATGCCCCGCCTGCAACAGAGCCAATTGATAATCTCCCCCAAAGCGGGTGTAAGGACGGCGCAGCTCTACCTGGCCTGACAGCAACAGATACAAGCCCTGGCCGGGATCCCCTGCCGTAAAGATGATATCAGCGGCCTGAAACTGTTGCGGTTGCAAATGAATCAACAGCTCGGCCCAGTCCTCATCATCCAGGTCAGCAAAAAGTCGATGTTGACGGGCTTGTTCGAGCGAAAAAGTTGCCATAACGAAGATAAAGGCGCGGCCGATAGAGGACAACGATTTTCTGGGTCAACGCAAAACCGTAGAGAAGTCGGGGAACTTGCGTTAATGCGGGTTGGTCTGGTCTTCTAGAATAGTTAATCAGATAACTCAATTAACGAGACAACTAAATCTGTGACTGCGCAGAAGGAGTGGGCTGTGGGCAATTTGACTCCTCAATGGACTTTGAAGTCGTTGATATCGAGCCAAAAGCGGGTTGGGCCACTGGTCTTAGCCCTACTAAGTTTGGGATCTTTGACTGTAGCAACTGTCCCAGCGTGGTCGCAGGCGGGAGCGGGTTTGGTGCTGACCGGTAGCGAAGGGGTGCCTGTCCTCAACTATCGGCTCGATTTTCGCGGACTCGAAAGCCGTCTAGACCGCTATCGCCTGGAGATCCCCCCCCAAAATCTGGCGGTAGCGGAAGTGCAGATCAGCATCCCCACCACGGGTACAGCCACTTTTGATGGGGTGATCGACCCCAAAGGAGTCCGGCTAGAGGTGGAGGGATCCCCAGTAGAACTGCGGGATGTCTTTTGGAATCCTGAGTTTCGGTCGCTGGAGGTGGTGGCGGCTCAGCCGGTGGCCTCTGGGCAGACAATTACGGTGGTGATGTCCAATGTCCGCAATCCCAAGGCAGCGATTTATCGCTTTGAAGGGCGGGTCTTGGGGACTGAAGCCAACCCAATCTTTCGCTTCGTCGGCAACTGGCTGATCACCATCAGCGGTCGCAACGAGCGGTAACGATGGTAGCCCGTCATCTAGACCTAGAGAGGGATCCCCATGCCTGAAGTCCTGACGTGGTGGCAAGCTCTGATTCTGGGGCTAGTGCAAGGGATCACAGAGTGGTTGCCCATCAGCAGCACAGCCCATCTGCGAATTGTGCCCGCCCTATTGGGTTGGCCGGATGCAGGCACATCCTTCTCAGCGGTGATCCAGCTGGGGAGTCTGGTGGCGCTGCTGATCTATTTTTGGCGTGATCTGAGCCAGTTTGGCCTCCAGTCGTGGCACTGGCTGCGACGAGAGCCTGTGGATCCTACTGTGGGTCGGCTGCTATTGGGGATCTTGGTGGGGACAATACCCCTGGTGATATTGGGGCTAGCAGTGAAGGTCTTTCTGGGAGAACCGCCGCGCCAGCTTTGGGTAGTGGCCGCTACGTCGATTGGCCTTTCAATCGTACTGGCTTTGGCAGAACGCTGGGGGCGACGTCAGCGAGAGGTCAAAGACCTCACCTTGGGGGATGCGATCTGGGTGGGTTTTGCTCAAGCCGCCGCCCTGATCCCTGGGGTGTCTCGCTCTGGGGGTACCCTGACGATGGGTCTGTTTTTGCATCTCAAGCGAGAGGCGGCAGCTCGATATTCCTTTTTACTTGGGATCCCAGCTTTATTGCTGTCAGGGGCAGTAGAATTTGTCAGTGATTTTGAGCTGTCCAATCTCCCCATTCAGTTGGCGGGCACCCTGTCAGCCTTTGTTTTTTCTTACTTGACCATCGATGCCCTGCTCAAGTTTTTGCAACGTAGTAGCACCTGGGTGTTTATCATCTACCGAGTCTTGTTAGGCATTGGGATCTTGGTAGGCTTGGGGACTGGGATCTTGACTGGATAGCACTCTCTGCAAAGTCTGATCAATCTCTAGTTCTTGGCAACACAAATTGACCAACCACAAACAAGAAGCTTAAGCCGCTTGTCTAAGCTGTCCCATTGCAAATTGATTTTTCCCAAGACGCATTAGCCTGATCAAGACGAAAGTCAAGGCCAGACTGGATTGCCCCAATACTGCAAAGGTTATGGCTCATCACATCCTTTTATCCCCTTAGGGATCCCGGCATACTCAAATCAATGAGTTATTGGGGCCACATCCGATGTCGATCACCAAGCTAATCGCGCCACGCATTCTGAGATTAGGTAGCCTCCTGGCTGGATCCAGTTTGCTGCTGGGTCTAGGCTGGACTGCTGTTGGCCCCTTCTCAGGGTATACACCCTCAGTTGCCGCCCAAGAAGCCGCACCCGCACCATCCCCGATCAATCACCCCCTCACATTCGCCACTGATGGAGTCGCCATCTTGGGCACCGATCCGGTCGCCTACTTCACTCTAGGCACCCCCACCGCAGGGGATCCCGCCTTTGCCCATGAATGGAATGGCGTTACTTGGCACTTTGCTAACGCTGAACACCGCGATCTCTTTGCAGCGGATCCCGACCGTTATGCCCCACAGTATGGCGGCTTCTGTGCCTATGCAGTCAGCCGAGGCTCCACCGCTGCTATTGACCCCAACGCTTGGAGCATTGTCGAAGACAAACTCTACCTCAACCTTAGTCCTAGGGTGCAGAGCCTTTGGGAGCGGGATATTCCCGGCCATATTAGCCGCGCTGACCAAAACTGGCCCAGTCTGTCTCGTTAACAGGTCTGTCTCGTTAACAGGTCTATCCTGCTCAATAACTGGCCTCACTCAATCAGGCTTTGGGGCCATGCGCCGAGGGAAATATTGCGAAAGATGTCAGATGATTGAGATATCGTGAACAATGTTGCGATCCTTAGACATTTCAGGATATCGTTTTCACAGTTCAAGACCGCTTTAAATACTGTTATATCAAGATGGCTCTGGGGGCTTTTGTCTCCAGAGCTTCTTTATGGGTAAAGATGAATGTATAGATACAATTAAACCGTGATTAGATGGGCTGGGCTTGATTGCCCTTGCGTCGTTCTATCGATCTCAACCCCTGGTTTGGAACGTTGTATCGAAACCTTGGGTATGGCTATAAAAAGAGAGGAGAGTTGAGCATGGGGATCCCGCTGCTAGAGAAACTTCGGACGGTATCTCTGTTATCAGCTTTGTCTGACCATACCTTGACGGATTGGGCCATGCACACCAGCCCCCGCTCTTTCCCCAGCGGGCAAACCCTATTGTTACAGGAGGCTTGGGGGCAGGGGGTCTATTGTCTGCTGGAGGGCTGGGTGCGGATCTCGCGGGCCACTGCAGCAGGCAGCTCTACCCTAGCAGTCTTGGGATCCCCGGCTTTTTTTGGGGAGATGGCTGTGTTACTGGAGACGTCGCGGTCGATGGATGTGATCAGCCTCAGCCCCGTGGAGGTGGCGGTGATCCCGGCTCCCACCTTTCAGGAGTGGCTCCGGCGGGATCCTCTGTTGGGGCAACAATTGTCCCTAGAGTTGGCCCAGCGCTTGCGGCAGACCAATCAACTGCTGTATCTGCGCCAGCATTCCCCCACAGTACGATTGGTGGCGGTGTTGGTCAATTTTGTCGAGCTTTACGGACTGCCTTGTGAGGGGGGCATCGCCCTGTTTCGCATCCCAGTCACGGATTTGGCCGATTTGGCCGGGATCCCAGTGGAACAGGCTCAAGGGGTACTAGAGCAAATGGAGCAAAAGAAAGCCCTCTCCCACACTGCTGATCAATGGATCTTTCCGCAATTTGAGCAACTACAACAGGCGATTCAAAAGGCCTAAATCCCTTTATTGCTTCTCAAACTTCTGCCGCAGTCGCTGTTGATCTTCCATTGCATCAAACAAGCTCTGAAAATTGGTTTCTCCAAACCCTTGAGCATTCTGAACTCGCTGAATAATTTCAAAAAAGAAAGTGGGATCCCCAAACAAAGGCTGCGTAAAGATTTGCAAGACCTGTTGCTCTGGTTGGCTGGGATCCGGGCGATCCACCAGGATCCCCAGGGCTGCTAACGCCTGACTGACAGGATCCACCGCCTGTTGGGCAGGGGCGGGCAGAAATGGGATCCCTCGTCTGACTAAAGTCTGGATGGTGGAGAGAATGTCAGGGGTAGCCAGGGCAATATGCTGGATCCCGATGCCATGATTAGCGTCCAAAAAATCCTGAATCTGAGAATCAACTCCAATCGGTTCATTCAGGGCCAATTGAATCGAGCTATCCTGGGTGCCCACCACCACGCTATCCAGCCCAGACCGTTGCGTCCCAATCCGATACCGATAGAGCACCTGCCAATTCATGACGGTCTCGTACCAGTTTTGCAGCCCCGCCAAAGATCCCACTGGCCCATTGAGTACCACATGATCCAGATGTGACCAGCGCGGCTCTGTCGGGCTGGAAGACAGTCGTTCCCCAGGTGCAATCCACTCAAAGTCAGGCCCAATCGGGATCCCTGCTGCCACACATTGAGCCAGAGATTGAGGTCGTGGTATCAGGGTATGCCGCAATCCCCCAGCAGCATCGGGGATCGGGATATGGAGGGCAGTGGGGCCAAATTGAGTGGGATCCGCCCATTGCCACGAGATCCCTAGGTTGGCCAGATGATGGGCCGCCGCTTGGGTATCGCGGATCCGCACCACCACATCTGCCACCCCTTCGGCATACTGACTCAGAAAGGTGGCAACGGAACTGGTCTCCCTCAAAGCTTGAGACACCACCACATGAACAGATCCCTGGCCTAGCCAATAGCTGAGGGTGTCAGCTTGTCGTCGGATCCCATAGTCCTGTAGTCCCCAGAGCTGGCAAAACTGCTGCCGCCAATAGCCAGCATCCTCAACAAAAAACTCCACATGATCAATCTCAATGCACTCCAGCATAGGTCTAATTCAGGTTTGCTCGCTTTCTGATCAGGGAAGGCTGGCTGCTGGGGTACCAGCCCAATCATGGGTGAAGATCTAATGACAATCTACTGGGAAACTTGAGAATTCTTCTCTTTGTCATCTGACTCCAGCTCCTGATCAAAAGGCTGACTAGGGGGATCCCAATCCACCGATTCACGCTGCAAAAAAGCTCCCAGAACCTCTAGATAGCCCTCGGGATCCTCCAGCATGGGAAAATGCCCTACTCCTGGCATCTCCACGTAACAGATCTGTTCCGGGTTTTGGGCCACCGCTTTTTCCGCCAGTCGGGTGGGGATAATCTGGTCATATTCCCCCGCGATCAACAGGGTGGGGATCTGCAATGACTGTAAGGCCTGAGGCATCTCTTGGGTGGCCTGGACACTGACGGCAGTATAGATCGTCCCCTCTACCGCCACCGCATCCCCCATCAGATAATCGTCCAGCAGCTCCTGCCGTTGAGCAGCAGGGATCCCTTTGGACAAAAACCGAGCCGTAAAAATCCGATCCATCCCAGGCACCCGCCGCAACCACCCCGGCCGAATACTGGTGATGGCACCACCCAATACATGAAAAGCCTGAAACGAGAGGCGATTGTAGGTGAAGATACCGCTACAAGTCAGCACCATCCGCTTGACCCGCCGATCAGAATCCTGTAACCCCACCATCAAAGTGGCAATGGATGCTCCCATCGAGTGGGCCATCAGGGTGACATCGCGCAGATCGAGCTGGGCCAACAGCGTCGCCAGATCTTGAGCATAGGAGCCCATCTGATAGACAGCATCCAAGGGATTGCTGTGGTTGGGCCTAGACCCATCCAGCTTCGTTACATCCAGCTTCGTTACATCCAGCTCCTGCTCGGCCTCATGCTCCAGTTGATCGGGCTGGATCAACCCTGCCGTGCGGCCAAATCCCCGCAAATCATAGAGCAAACAGTCAAAGGTGGAAGTCAATGCAGCGGCCACTGGCCGCCAATAGCGGGCCGATCCACCCCATCCATGCACAAACACCATCACAGGTTTTCGCCCTGTCTCTTGGGCTTGAGGCGGTTGACCCGTCGCTGTCACCCATTCCAAAAAATGAGGGATCCCGTTGATGGTTAATGTTGCCATGAGTCGCGTATGAGCAAAGCGAATAAGTCGAACAGAAATCAGCGTCAGACCGTTAGACACCGTTTCCCTATTTCACAGTATCAAACCTTGAGGGATCCTCTTGCTCTTGGCTGCTCAGATTAGGGGAATTTGCTGCCATCCTGAGCTTATCGGCGCATCCAGGTCGGGACGTTAGAGTATATTGCCCCCAGAGCCGTCTTGATCGGTATCAATTGCTCACTGTGATCTGAATTTGCGGCTTAGACTCTACCGAGACCAAATTGAAGACAGTTAGCCTAGATCTACCCATGGGGTCTACTTCTCACAGGCCCACTTCTCAAAGGATGGACAGCTATGAACTGGAATCGTTTCGGTGCGGTTTTGGGAGTGTTGCTAGTCATGGGAGTCGGGATCCCTCAGCTGCCCTGGCTGAAGACATCAGGTACCCAAGCACAGCAGCTGGTCGAGGAGCAAACCACTATTGATGTCTACGAAAAAGCCAGCCCAGCGGTGGTGACCATCAGCACAGGGCGAGGCTCGGGCTCAGGATCCATCATCACAGCCGAGGGGTTGGTGATCACCAATGAACATGTGGTGCGCACAGCTCTATCGCGGGGCGGACAGGTACAGGTGACAACCACAGATGGCGGTCGTTACACCGGACAGGTTTTGGCGGTGGATACCCAAAATGATCTGGCCTTAGTCCAGCTCCAGGCCAACGAGGTCTTCCCCATTATCGAACTGGCGGATCCCAGTCAAATTCGGGTAGGCCAGCAGGTTTATGCCATTGGCAGCCCCTTTGGTTTATCTGGCACCCTTACCACCGGGATCCTCAGCCGCATTGCCCCTAATGGCGATTTGCAGACGGATGCCTCCATCAATCCGGGCAACTCCGGTGGGCCTTTGCTCAATTCCAGCGGTCAGTTGATCGGGGTCAACAAGGCTATCCTCAGCCCCGGTCGAGGGGGCAGTGTTGGCATTGGCTTTGCCACCAGTGTGGCCATGACCCAGCCTTTCATCACCTCAGCCACCGCCTCAATTGCCGCCGGTACGCCTCTACCCGGTAACAGCCCCGAGGGATCGAGTGGGTCTACTGTGACTCAAGGGCATCGACTTGGGATTATGGTAGATCCGCAAACGTTGATCATTCAGCAAATCAATCCAGGGTCTGTGGCCTTACAGATGGGTCTCCAGGCCGGAGATCAGTTGATCAGCCTCAATGGCCAGCAGCTCACCAACCTTGATCAACTGCTCCGTCATCTCGATACCAGTCCTGCCCAGCTGTTACTCGGCATTGGTCGGCAGGGATCCTTTGGCCGTGTGATGATAACTTTCTAGGGTTCGCTCTCTATCATCTGCCCCCAACCCATGCCCACATCTTCGATCCAGACAGCGGAGCAAGTGCGGGATCTGTTTGACCAGATTGCCCCCCACTATGATGCGCTCAACCAGGTGTTGAGCCTAGGTCTACATCAGGTCTGGAAAGGGATGGCGGTGGGTTGGCTGGATCCCCCAGTCGGAGGACAGGGTCTGGACATTTGCTGTGGGTCGGGGGACTTGGCTTTTCAGATGGCCCGGCGTGTTGGTCGCCAGGGGCGGGTGATTGGGCTAGATTTTTCAGCTCAGCTGCTCCAGATTGCCGCCCGACGGGGATCCCTGAGCTATCCTGGCCATACCTTGCAGTGGGTACAGGGGGATGCCTTGGCTTTGCCCTTTGAGGATCAGCAGTTTGATGGGATAACGATGGGCTACGGCCTACGCAATGTGACTGATATCCCTCAAGCCCTGTCTGAGATCTATCGGGTTCTCAAGCCCGGAGGTCGGGCGGCCATCCTCGATTTCCAGATCCCGCCGGATCCCTGGCTGCAATCGTTTCAAGAGGTGTATTTGGACAGGGTGGTGGTACCTTTTGCGGCCCAGAGGGGATTGCGGGAGGAATATGCCTACATCATGGCCAGTTTGAGTACCTTTCCCAGTGGGATCCAACAGTGTGAGTTGGCCACAAAAGTAGGCTTTAGTTCAAGCCGCTTTCGTTCTCTGATGGCAGGGATGATGGGATTGGTCATCGCCAGCCGATAGTTCAACCCACCTTGGGTCTAAAGTTAATTGGGTCTAAGCCTTATCGGGCTGGGCTTGTGATCCATTATCAGTTTTGGCTCTTTCCTGGTTGGGTTGTGTGGCATCTTTGTTTGGCTGGGCGGGCCGTTGAGTGGGATTCAAAATCAGAAGTCCTACTCCAGACAGAATCCTTGCCATCACCACAGGGAGTAACGCTAATGCCCCGTGGCTGATCACCTGAGCCAGCGCCACAGCTGCTGCGATACCTAAGGCCATCTCCAGACCCGCCAGAGGGATCCACAGCCACGACCGGGATCTCCGACCTCGCAACATCACCGACTGGCCCAGCCCTACCCAAGCCCCTGCGATCAGCCCCCCTACCACTACCACCCCCATAGGCTGTCCCACCAGTGCAGCCAGCAGCTGTGGCCCAGTAAGACTAGCCGTGGCATCTAACCCATAGGCTATGCCGATACCCACCATCAGGGTGCCCAGCAGGGTCAAAATCGGCCAACCCCAAGGCCGCGATAGATAAGACCGCAGAACCAGCATCTGCCCGATCCCCGCCCCTAACCCCAGCAAGAGAGCAAGGATCCCCACGGCTAACCAGCCCACCGGCAACCCCGCTACCGCAGGCAAGAGTCCTGTCCCAGTCCACGGGGATCCCACCACCACCAAGCCCAACCCCAACCCCAGACTGCTGCCAACGCCGCTCCCCACCAGCCATCCCACCAGTAGCCGCCAAGGCAAAGCTGAATACGACGGAGATTCCATGGCCGGATCCGTACTGAGCTCACCGAGGGTATTCACCATGTCCTGAATAGCCGGATCAGAGGATCCCTGGCCCGCCTCCATCCCGCCTGGGTTCTGTTGGCTAGCCTGCCTAAAGCCCGCCTGAGCCTCTCCATTGTTGGGATCTAGCCGCAATACCCCCTGAAAGTCCATCTGAGCCAATCCCCAATTGCTTTGATTGAGGTGAATTAGTCCCCTTTGTAGGTAGTAGTGACTCTCATTGGGTTCCCGGCGGATCAGTTGATTGAGCAGCTGGATAGCCTCTTTATATTGCTGTTGCTCCACCAGCGTCATCGCCCGTTGATAGTCGGGGGCTGACAGCGCCGCCTCAGAGGGGGATTTAGGCTTTTGGTCAATCAGATCGGCCATCGGGTTAGCAGATTTGCTAAAGGCTGCTGCCCCTGACCCACTCCGATTGGGCAAAGGCTGGGATCCTGTCGGGTAAGACTGCGCCAACACCCCTTCTAACAATTGCTTCAGACCGATCATGGTCTGGGGACGACGCTCTGGCTCTTTTTGCAAACAGGCAAACACCACCTTTTGTAGGGCGGTGGGAATGGTATGGGGCAAGGAGCGAGAGCGAAAGGGAATAGGCTTCTCATAGTTGTGGACGTGGTACCAGCCGGGCAGCGAATCGGTCTCAGGATTAAAGGGCAAGGCTCCAGTCAACATCTCATAGAGGACGATGCCCAAGGAGTAGATATCGGAGCGAGAGTCTAATCTTTCCCCCCGCATCTGCTCGGGAGAGGCATAGCACATGGTGCCCAAGAAATAGCCGGTTTGGGTCAAGTGTCGATTGGCCTCCCCCATCACCTTGGAGATGCCAAAGTCAAGGAGCTTGACCACTTCCCGCTTGTCGGGGGTTCGCATCACAAAAATATTGCTGGGTTTGATATCTCGGTGTACCACCCCTCGGATGGAATAACGCCCCAGATCCACATGAAAATTGTGGGCATGATCCAGCCCATCGCAAATTTGGATCCCTAGCCGCAGCACCCGTCCTGGAAATAACACCTTTTCGCGACTGAGGATGGAGTCCAGCCCTCGGCCACTATCTGGCCCAGTCTTGAGAAACTCCATGACCAGATAGGGGCGCTGCTGGAACACGCCATAGGATTTAACCTGCACAATGCCGGGATGCTCCCCCAATAGAGCACTCACCCGCGCCTCATCCATAAACCGCTCTTGCAGTTGATTGTAGTACTCGGGGGTCATATCAGGGGGTGGCGAACGCAATAACTTGACAGCCACCACCTGGTCATGGAGCTGCGTATCGACCGCTTGAAAGACGTTGCCGTAGCCCCCCTCGCTGATGTGTTGGGTGAGGCGATAGCGATTGCCAATAAGCTGCCCCACAAGGCGTTGGTTCATGTCAAGTCAGCCTTCGTTGCCTGCTGGATCCCTTGGGTCTCAAACTTAGTTTGTTACTCAAGGGCTATCAATCAAGTTTGGACTTTATCTTGTTTGACTTTATCTTGATGGTTTGATCTTAGTGTAGACACCTGATCATGCCCATTAGGGATCCAGTATTATCTATCCTTGTGGTAACTGAAGGGTACCTGAGGTCATGCTTCAGCTTATCAATCGCAGAGCTAACCACATTGACATCCTCCCCAATCCGCCTGTCGGCCAAAGGCCGTTCTTGATTGGGGATTCCCAAGCCTCACGACATGGGTTTCTGCTTCTTTCCCTTTCAGGGATTTCGCTACAGCCTCTGCCCTCAAGGAGTTTCGGTCTTATGTTCGCTCCACAGACAATCCTCGCAAGCCCTGCGGTTCTTCGAGATGGTTATCTTATTACAACACGTCACTCAGGGATGGACTACCATTGCCCCTCGTGCTTTTCCCGGTCTACCGATTTTTCTTCCCCGTTGCGAAGGCCGCAAGCTTTGGCATTAGGGTTGATGTCTCCATCGTCGCGGGTGGGTCAACGACCATCCCGATCATACCAGATCACGGAAGAATCTAACCTCCGTCCCCAAAGTATCTTGCTGGACTCCGGGGTATCGACCCC
>JBHJNR010000004.1:0-6388 GCA_050330615.1 Cyanophyceae cyanobacterium | reverse complement strand
ACTCCCTCGACCGCACCTTTGAGCGGCATCGCGGCGGCAAATTGGAGGTGATAGGCCGGGGAGCGTTGGAATCCACCTCCGATCTGGCCATGGTCTATACCCCTGGAGTGGGCAGAGTTTCCAGCGCTATCGCAGTGGATCCCGAGTTGGTCTACGACTACACCATCAAGGGCAACACCATTGGCATCGTCACCGACGGCAGCGCAGTGCTGGGGTTGGGCAATATCGGGCCAGAAGCAGCTTTGCCGGTGATGGAGGGTAAAGCGGCCCTGTTCAAGCAGTTTGCCAACATCGACGCCTTTCCCATCTGTCTGGCCACCCAAGATAGCGACGCCATTGTGGATATTGTGGCAAACCTGGCCCCAGGCTTTGGGGGCTTCAATTTGGAAGACATCAGCGCCCCCCGCTGCTTCGAGATCGAGGCCAAGCTACGGCAAAGACTGAATCTGCCCATCTTCCACGACGATCAGCATGGCACCGCCATCGTGGTCTTAGCCGCCCTGATCAACGCCTTGAAAGTAGTCAACAAGCCCATCGAAACCGTTCAGATCGTCCTGAATGGGGCTGGAGCCGCAGGCATCGCCGTCATCGATCTGCTCAGAGAAGCCGGAGCAACTCAGATCATCGCCTGTGACCGGGCCGGAATCATCGGCAACGATCGGCCCGATCTAACGCCCCAAAAGGCCAGGGTAGCAGTGGACAAAACGGGATCCCTGGCGGATGCCCTGGTGAACGCTGATGTGTTTATTGGGGTCAGCACCCGCGATGTCCTCACGGTAGAGATGGTCAAGGCGATGGCTGCCGGGCCGGTGGTATTTGCCCTGGCTAACCCGATCCCTGAGATTCAACCGGAATTGGTACAGGACTGTGTGGCGGTGATGGCGACTGGACGTAGCGACTACCCCAACCAGATCAATAATGTGTTGGCTTTTCCAGGCGTATTCCGAGGGGCGCTGGACTGTCGGGCCCGCACCATCACCACAGAGATGTGTATGGCAGCAGCTCAGGCCATTGCTACATTGGTTTCCCCCACCGATCTGTCCCCCACCCAGATCATCCCGTCCGTATTTGACCCTCGGGTGGTGCCTGCGGTGGCCGGAGCTGTGGAACTAGCCGCCCGCGAAAGTGGCATCAGCCAACGATAGGATCCCGCTGATGTCATCACCCCCAGAACCGTCTGATCAGCCCCCAGCTAGCCAACTCAAAGTCATTGACCGACAACGGGAACATCAGGCCAATGAGCGCACCTTTTTGGCCTGGTTGCGGACAGCTCTGTCGCTGATCGGCTTTGGGTTTGCCATCGCTCGCTTTAGCCTGTTCTTACGCCAGTTTCAGGCCAATCTCTCCCAGGATCCCCAGCAAGCTGCCCCGATCCATCCCCTGTTCAATTCTGAAAATCTGGGCTTGATGCTGGTGCTCTTTGGGGTGCTTCTGATTGGCCTATCAGCATGGCGCTATGAACAAGTACTGAAACAGATTGAGGAGAGCAACTATCAACCCAACCGTCTATTGGTCTGGTTTATGGCCGCAATGGTGACGCTGTTTGGCTTGCTCAGCATTCCGCTTGTGCTCTGGCGAGGACAGACCCAGATCCAGTCCCCCACCGATTTGCCGGATTGAGAGCTTTTGAGATCGATCCTGCTCGACAATGCCAAAACGATACCTTATGCCCGGAGCCCCAAGATCTTCTGGAGTGCGTCATTCTCGGTACCTCTATCCTCCTGCACCCGTCAGCCATGCCTCCCGCTCCACCACCTGGGGCTGTAAACCAAAGCAGCGGGCTACCATGACCGGGATCAAGGTCTCCACATGCCGCATGAGACTGTCCGCCGAACCGGAGTAAAACTGAACCAGGGATCCCACGGGGCGGTCGGCAATGCCACAGGGCACGATCCGCTCAAACGCTTGCAAATCGGGATCCACGTTGAGGGCAAAGCCGTGATAAGTGACCCATTTTGTTCCTCGGATACCTCCCGCAGCCACTTTGCATCCCTGTACCCAAACTCCCGTCAACCCCTCGATCCGATGCCCCTCCAACCCCAACTCGGCTAAAATCTCGATCACCACCTGCTCCAATTGCCGCAGATACCAGTGCAGATCCGGCTGATGCCGCTGCAGCTGCAAGATGGGATAGGCCACCCACTGTCCTGGGCCGTGGTAGGTCACCTCCCCCCCCGCTGTACCCGTATTAGAGCATAGGGATCCCGGTCGGGATCAAACCGGAGATGCTCTAGGCTGGCCCCCTGCCCCAGCGTATAGATCTCAGGATGAGTCAGCAGCAGCAATCCATCGGCCACTTCAGGATCTGACAGCAAGCGCTGCACACGGCACTGTTGCCAAGCCAAAGCTGTGGCGTAATCCACTTCGCCAGGGCAATAGACCTGCAACAGGGGAGTCGAAGGGGACATCAGGCAGCTTTCAGTTCTCGCAAGACATTGAGCAGTTCTTCGTCATTGCGCTTGAACACCGGCAACCATTCGACGTGCTTGTAGCGGAGGATCCCTTGTAAATCAATGATGAAGTAGGCCCGTTGGGTACCTAAGAAGCTATCCACCCCGTACTGTTTGCTAATGGTTTTATCCCCATCACTGAGTAGGGGAAAGGGGAGCTTGAGCTGGCTGGCAAACTCCTCATGCTTGGAGATGGGATCGCTACTGATGCCCAAGATCTCACAGCCCAGCACCCGAAACTGTTCCCAGTCATCGGCAAAGCACTGCATCTCGGAGGTGCAGACGGGGGTAAAGTCACCAGGGTAGAAGGCCAGCAGCACATTGGTTTTGCCGCGATAGGCACTCAGGGTGATGGATCCTGACTCAACCCTCCCAGTAGCCTGCTCGCTAACCTGGCTGGGCCGCGCACTGGGCAGCGTAAAGTCCGGGGCCAGGGATCCAACTTCTACAGACATCATGCTCTCCCGCCAAAATGTTACAGACGCTTAACTTTAGTCTAGATCACCCACTGTTCATCATCCCTAGTTCATGCTGAGTAAGACCCTTGAACCACACTCTCTCAGCTCAAATCTCGATGAAAGGGGATCCCGCTGCCGGAGTGATCATCACAGCCTGGGATCCCTGTGGACTAGAGGAGTTGCTAGCAGTCCCCACCGATTGTCCTGGCCCCTGAAATAGCAGCCAGGAGAGAAAGAAATTACTGATAAACACCGCTAACAAAGCTGTGACCACCGCGTCTGTGGTAGAACGTCCTACCCCTTTGGCCCCCCCCTGCGTGGACAGACCCCACCCTGATCCAATTAAGGCGATCAGGATCCCAAAGATGGAGGCTTTGATCACACAGACAAAGAGATCCCAAGTCGAAAGCAGCGATTGAGCCGACGATAAAAACTGGCTGGGGGCAATGTTGTAAAGGGCATCACAGATGATCATGCCCCCAATCAACCCTGTGATCAGAGACAACATCGTCAACACCGGCAGCATCAAAGCACAAGCCACCACTCTGGGGGTGACCAAATAATCCACCGGATCGGTGCGCAAGATTTGCAGGGCATCCACCTGCTCTGTCACCTTCATGGTGCCCATCTCCGCAGCAAAGGCGGATCCCACCCGTCCACACATGACCACAGCAGTTACCACAGGGGTCAGTTCACGGGTCAGGGCGATGGCCAACACCCCACCAATGAGAGAGGAAGCGCCAAAGTTGATAAATTCCCGTGCCACCTGAATGGTAAACACCCCACTGATCACCACCGAGGTAATCAGTACGATCAACAAGGATTCCAATCCCACCGCTGAGAGCTGATCAAAAGTATTGCGTCGATGGATCCGACCGGATCCCAGATGCAATAACACTTGCCCCCCCAACAGCGCGCTGGCCCCCACTCGCCGCAACCAATCCATTCAGTCCACCCCTACAATCTCTTATTTAGTGTAGGAGAGCGGATGCCGACCCAGCGGCCGGGTAAGGGATCCCTGCTCAGGGGCAACAATCCTGCGGAGTCAGTTCTGAGTTCTAGGACTCGACGGTGTCAATGCCCTAAGCACTCCTAACTAAGAATAAGGGGCTTAAGCCCCTTGCTTAAACTGCCCAAGGATAGATAAATCTTTATCTAGGGATCACTCAGGGATCCCTGAGGTAAGACGCTGTAATCAACGAACCCCGCCGCAAGCAGCAGGGTATGGTATGGGATCTGCTGCCGAAACTAGAGTTTCGGATTGCAGTTTGTCATCTTCGCAGCAGAGCGGTGAGGAATCTACCCGCTAGAGATTGAGATCAAACAATCTCTGGCGAGAACCGTTTGGAATCTTGAGAATAGCGCCAAGCAAACCCCTCGGGATCCCGGCTGCGGCTCCAGTCCGCAAATCCTGGTTTCATCTTCCAATAGGTGATGGCAGAGACCACAACCCCCAGGCGATCCGCCAGCTGAGTTTGGTTGAGAGGGCGCATTCGCACAGGCCGAGGCCGATACGGCAAGTAATCCTCATCAGGAGAGGTAAAGCCAAAGGAAGGGGGCACCGATCCTCTTGGCGGCAGGGACTCATGGCTACGGGGCACACCATAAGAAGGAAAGCCCTGAAAACCACCACCGCGTTCTTCACCAGACGGATCAGACAAGCGAGGGGGCGGGGGGGGAGCAGGCAGGGAGGTGGCTGGGGTCAGAACACCATCACGCAGGAGGCTAAATTGGCTCAACAGACCGACATTTTCCACATTGAGTAGATCCTCTAGATTAGAGGTCTGATTGATCAAACTGATCTCCCGGTCAAATTCTTGCTCAATGATCTTGAGATAGTGATCACGCTTGGCACCATCGAGATTCTCCAGCAAGAGGCTGAGGGCCATCTTCAAGTTGAGGAGCGGATCGCTGATATCCTGCAAGAACTTTCTAAATAGAGAATTCTTTACTTCCGAAAACTGCTGTAGCTTTTGCAGTTCCGATCGAAGGTCTTCCTCTAGTCGCTGGTGAGACTTCTCCTGCTCTGCTTGCTGGCGGTGTCGATAGATCGCCATCTCGACAGAACTATACAACTCTCGCTCTTTGAAGGGCTTGAGCAAGAACCCCATAGGGGAGACCTCTTTGACCCGATCCAAGGTGTCATCATCCGCATAGCCCGTCAAATGAATAACGGGGATGTGATAACGGGCATTGATCTGTCGGGCCGCTTCGATGCCATCAATATCACCCTTGAGGACGATATCCATTAAAACCAAGTCAACTGGGGTCGATTCTTCGAGCTTGCTGAGGGCCTCTTCGCCAGAACTAACCACATCCGTAACGACGTAGCCAAATTTCTTGAGACTGGCAATGATGTCTTTGGCGACAACCTTCTCATCTTCAACAACTAAAATGTTACCCTTCATGGGCTGATCCTTCCTCAAGTGTATATCCCCAGTCATCGAACCGTTTGTCTAGCCTTTGATGGTCTTTGCGATCTCTATTAGCTACAGACTCTATTAGCTACAGAAGTCTACTGAATTCTAGCCAATATATTAACCAATATATGATGTTTCGATCACATCAAGATTGAATCTACTCATAACAGTCAGACTGTAGGAGACCAAGCAAAAGGCTCTTGCTACTACATGGACTGTCCTTGGTTAACTGTTGACTGTCCTCCCCGTTAATCCTAAATGATGATATTTCTAGTCCTGCTGCTTACCAAGGGCCAGACCCAATTATAGGGCTGGAATGGATCCCTGTATGACGTATGACTGGGATCCGTTTTTGAATGATGTTGATGGCAATAGAGGGTGTTTAGCCCTAGTATCTAGCCTCAGAAAGCTACTGCTGTGACTCCGTTCAAGCCTCCTCTTGTTCAGTACTCTTTACTGGTTACACTATAGATCCTATCCGATGGCCTCGTCATCACCCTAGAGGGTAGTATAATTTGCTGCTTATGTCGCCAAAGTAACGACTACAATTAAGAAGAGTCAGCACAGGGCAAGATCAAAAAAGTGCTTGACTGGTAGGGAAAGTCTTGTGGAAACTCCCTTTGTTCTAGTGTAAGGGATCTTGCTGGGATCCCTTCAAAACTTAATCTATTTCTTCATCAGAACCCTGATTCGTTGATCTATGACTCTTGAAGCTGAACGAGGTTAAGACCTGTCAGTTAGTCCAAAAACTCGGTAAGTCCTGCAGCACAGATGTAACTGGATGAACATTGAGGCCTTTGGATTTACCGTTGGATTGACTGATGGATCGACCAAACCCCAGTATCACCTCGGCAGTTCACAGTCATCTGGGATCCCGATCTAAGGATGGGCTATTTGCCATGTGATGACCATTTGACATCCTCCCCGCCCTTGAAGGACGGGGATTCGGTTTAGGCAAACAAGAGCAGTTGCAATTGCTGACCGTCCCGACAGGTTGACGCTTCACCGGATGCTGCTGGCAAGCCAGACTTATGCGTTCCTCCACGTCCGTTTAGAGTCT
>JBHJNR010000003.1:0-7746 GCA_050330615.1 Cyanophyceae cyanobacterium | reverse complement strand
AGACTCTAAACGGACGTGGAGGAACGCATAAGTCTGGCTTGCCAGCAGCATCCGGTGAAGCGTCAACCTGTCGGGACGGTCAGCAATTGCAACTGCTCTTGTTTGCCTAAACCGAATCCTCGGCCTTAAAGGCCGGGGAGGATGTCAAACTCCCCTTTTGAGAGTTAGGATCCCCACCTATGCCCATTCAGCGTATCGACCCTCAACCCGGCCAAGAATCCGTCTGGGACTACCCCCGCCCGCCTCGCCTCGAACCCTCTGACTCCCATATTCAAGTGATCTGGGCCGGTGAAACGATTGTGGAGACCCACTCGGCTTACCGAGTCCTAGAAACCAGCCATCCCCCCACCTTTTACATTCCCCCGACGGATGTCCGCCCAGAGGTATTGCAACCCAGCGCCCGTCGCACCTTCTGCGAATTTAAGGGATCCGCGAGTTACTGGCACCTCTCTTCAGGCGACCGGCGGGATCCCGATGTGGCTTGGAGCTACGAGAATCCAACCCCAGACTTTGAGGCCATCCGGGGCTTTCTCTGCTTTTACCCCAGCCGGATGGATCAATGCCTCGTGGATGGCGAGATTGTGCAGTCCCAAGCCGGGGATTTTTATGGCGGCTGGATCACCAGCAAAATTGTTGGCCCGTTTAAAGGTGAGCCAGGAACTTGGGGCTGGTGAGAGAAGGGATCCCTCCCAAGTGGAGATTCCCCCCTCATCGCAGACTCAAGCCCGCTCAATCAGGCTCTGTTTCAGAAAAGGCTTCGTCAAACTCCTCGATCAATTCGTCAATCTCTTCTAGGGCTTGGTTGACATCCACCCGCAGCATGCCCAGATTGGACTTTTCCAGCAATTTGGCAACGGCAGGACGGCGTAGGCGGATTAGCTCCACTCGACTCTTAAAGGCTTGGATCTCAGCAGTATCCATCATGGTCTCGGCAAGACGACCTCACCAGCTTATCAAGGGATCCTAATCTGCTGTGTCGTGTCCCGCACTTGGTAGGATGAGTTGGGCTAGGGGCCAAGTATCTTTGACCCAAGCGTCTAGCATCTAATGCTAATGCTGAATTATTGCTGAGACCAAGCTGAAACCAATTGGAGGGGATCCCGTGGGAGAAGCCAAACGTCGTCAAAACCAACAAGCCACTAGTCCGGATCCCGATCAGGAGCTGATTTTTCCCAGTCTGCCCGATCTGCCCATCACCAAGGGGCAAGCCAAAGCCGCCTACAAATGGACGAGCCAAGGAGCTTGGGCTGGAATTATCTTTTTGGGGGTATTCTGGGTGGTGGTTCGGTTTGTGGGGCCTGCTCTCGGTTTATGGCAGGTGAAAGGCTGATCTCAAGCCCGTCTCTTGTTGTCATTCTCAATCAGTCTCAGAACCCTCGTCCCGTCAGATTTTGAGTCTTGCCATGATGCGTCCTTATCTTGCTGCTGCCGTTCAGATGACGAGTGTTTCCGATCTGTCGGCTAATCTCCACCAAGCCGAAGAGCTGATTGAGTTTGCGGTTCAACAGGGGTGTGAGTTGATCACCCTGCCTGAGAACTTTTCCTTCATGGGGCCTGAAGTAGAAAAGATTGCCCAGGCGGGTGAGATTCAGACCCAAACCGAGATGTTTTTACACAAAATGTCGCAGCGGTTTCAGGTGACGCTATTGGGGGGCGGCTATCCTGTCCCCGATGGCCAAGGACGTTTTTTTAATACTGCCTCCCTACTTAATCCCAATGGAGAGGAAATCTCCCGCTATCAAAAGATTCATCTCTTTGATGTCGACCTGCCGGATGGCAACACCTATCAAGAGTCCAAGAGCGTCACCCCCGGTGAAGATGTGGTGGTGGCCTCCACTCAAAATCTTGGGATCCTGGGCATGTCGGTCTGTTATGACATTCGCTTTCCAGAGCTCTATCGAGCATTGGTGGATGCAGGATCCGAGGTGTTGTTGATTCCAGCCGCCTTTACTGCCTATACGGGGCAAGTCCACTGGCAACTCTTGGTGCAAGCCCGTGCTGTAGAAAATACCTGTTATGTGGTGGCTCCGGCCCAGGTAGGGCTGCACTATGCCCGTCGCCAGTGTCACGGCCATGCCATGATCGTGGATCCCTGGGGTGTAGTCCTGGCGGATGCGGGCGGCGACAAGCCCGGTGTGGCCATTGCTGAGATCAACCCAGAGCGTCTGCGCCAAGTCCGGCAACAAATGCCCTCCCTCGAACACCGCCAAATGACCTGTCGCTCGTTTTAGATCAAGCTAAACGAAAAGGGTCGAGAATAAAGCGACTAAAATCAAGATCTAACGCCAGGGATCCCTACAGATATTCATAGCCGTCTGAGTTCTCTGGTAGAACAAAAACTGAGCGGTCTCCCTATCCAAATCTCCATTTCAGGGATCCTTGGGGAAGAAGGGTCAGTTCAGGCTACGAACAAGTGCTCAAGCGCCCCAGGTTACTGTTGCCCCAGGTTTAGGCATGTCACACTTCACCACCATCCAAATCCAAATCAAAGATGGAGACATCCTCTACGAAACGCTGCAAGAGCTGGGCTATCAAGTGGAGCGCAACAGCAATATTCGGGGGTATCTGTGGAAGCGAACCCGCGCTGATTTTGTCATTCGCCAACCCAATGGCTTTGACCTTGGCTTCCGCAAAAACGGCGATACCTACGAGCTGGTATCGGATTTCTGGGGTGCCCAGATCGACCAAAAAGCCTTTTTAGAGCCGATTTTGCAGACCTATGCCCACAAAAACCTGATCGCCGCCGCCCGCAAACAGGGCTATGCCATCGAGGCTCAAGAGACCTTAGAGGATGGCACCATCCGTCTCGTGGTGGGACGTTGGGTTTAGACTTCAGCCTCCTTGGGATCCTGCTTGGATTATCACCTGCCCACGATGACAAACACGACTTTGAAATTGCGGTCTTGGGATCTGGTATTGGGGGGCACTGCTCAGGTGGGGATCCCTGCCCATGCGTTGGTGTTAGGAGGACTGGCCGGTGCCCAGCGACAGATCAACAGCCCCAACAAAGCGGCCCGATTAGCCGGGATCCCGGTGGCCTTGGGCTATGGGGCAGAAGGGATCGAGCTGTTGATCGAAGCGCTGCAATCCAATAGCGAATGGCCGGTGCGGCTGGCAATTTGGCAAGCCCTCAGCCAACAGCAGAATGACCGCTGCCAATGGGCGACTCGCCAGCTCAGTCCTTTTCGGGATGTGGGGGGATCCCAGGCTGTGATTGTGGCCTATCGGCGGGGGGAAAGGGATTTTAGCTATGCCGAACTGGCTGAGATGGAACTGAACCGAACCAGTCTGGGGGGAATCAATTGTTTTGCCGCCAATCTCAAAGCTGCCCAGTTGGAGAGCTGCAACCTCAATGGCATTCAGTGTGTGGAAGCCGATCTGCGGGGGACACGACTAGCCGGATCCAAACTGAGCGGGGGCTGCTTTGACAAGGCCGATCTGCGCGGGGCGCATCTGCGCGGGTGTAAACTGAGCGGCACCAGTTGGCGGGGGTGCAGAGTGGATGAGACCACCGAATGGGATCCCAAGGCAGCGTTGATTTGGCAGCTCCAAAATCGCCGAGAGATCTCCCCTGATCTATCTCAAGTGGATCTGAGCAAAGCTGACTTACACGCCATCGAGCTGGAAGCCATCAACCTATCAAAAGCCAATCTGATTGGGGTTGATCTGAGGGGATCCCGATTGGAAAACGTTAATCTCAGTCAGGCCAATCTGACGCGGGCTGACCTGCGGGGAGCCAACCTGTCTGGCTCCGACTTGAGCGGGGCACTCTTGACCAAAGCCAATCTCAGTCAGGCCAACTTAAGCCAAACAGATTTGAGCAAAGCCGATTTAACCAAGACCAATCTGACCGGGGTTAATCTGACGGGTGCGACAGTGGAGGGATCCATCCGCTCTGAAACTCAGGTTGAGGGCGTGACATTTGCCGATGGTCGAAGAGCACGGCCCTGGTGGTGGTAGAAGTACGGCTTATGAAGCCCCTTGCTTCACTAAGCTATTCAGCCGCCATATCCATCAGGCCAGGGATCAAAGTCGGGTCAAGATGTAGAGCAGCGTGAATAGAATGATCCAAATGACATCCACAAAGTGCCAGTAGATCTCAGCCATCTCCACCCCAACATGCTTGATATCGGAGTAGTGGCCCTCTCGCCGTGACCGCCACATCACCCCCAAGATCAACAGCACGCCAATGAAGACGTGAAGACCGTGAAAGCCTGTGGTCAGATAGAAACAATTGGCAAAGATATTCTCGGTCAGGCCATAGCCCAAGGTCATATATTCATAGACCTGTCCGCCCAAAAAGATGATCCCCATCAATGCTGTGATCCCAAACCAGAGGCGCATCCCTTTGATGTCATTCTCTTTGACGGCATGGGTGCCTTTGTTGATCACCAAACTACTGGAGAGCAGGATCAAGGTGTTGATGGCGGGCAAAACCAGCTCCACTTCTGTCCCTTCGGGGGGCCAGACCGCATAGGTGGAAAAGAAGATGATATAGGTGGCAAAAAAGCCGCCAAACATCAGGGATTCTGATGCCAAGAACGTGACCAAGCCCCAGATGCGCAGATCGGGATGGGCATGATCATCATGGGCTACAGACGCAACAGCTTCGACAACGGTGGAGTCCAGATCAGGAGAAGAAGTGGTGGTCATGGCAAGAGCCTCATTCAGGTTATTCACTCAACACAAGTCGGGATCCCTGGCTTTTTTAATAACTCAGGGATCCCAAGCTGTGATCACTAGCTGACAGTCGCCGCTTCAGCCTGTTGGCGATGGGATCCATCCATGCTGATGGGGATATTCATGCCGTACTCGTAGGGGCCGTGGGTGATCTCAGGCAACACTTCCCAGTTTTCGATGATGGGAGGAGAGGCAGTTGTCCACTCCAGTGTCAAAGACTCCCAAGGATTTTCGGGCGCGATCGGCCCCCAGATCCAGCTGTAAATCGCATTGAGGGTAAAGGGAATGATGGAGATACCCAAGATGATCGCCCCGATGGTGCAGAGCACGTTCAGATCGGCAAACTGCGGGTCATACATCGCCACCCGACGCGGCATCCCGTGGGTGCCCAACTGGTGCATGGGCAAAAAGGTCAGATTGCCGCCAATGAAGGTGAGGACAAAGTGAACCCGGCCCCAAAACTCGTTGTACATCCGCCCCGTCATCTTGGGGAACCAGTGATAAAGTCCGGCATAGAGGCCAAACACAGAGCCGCCAAACAGCACGTAGTGGAAATGAGCCACCACATAGTAGGTGTCATGCACATGGATATCAAACGGCGGGGATCCCAGGGTAACGCCGCTCAGTCCGCCTAGCACGAACATCATCAACAGGCCGATGGCAAACAACATGGCACTGGTGAGGCGGATCTTGCCCCCCCATAAGGTCGCCACCCAGCCAAAGATCTTGACTCCCGTTGGCACCGCCACGATCAGGGTGGAGATGGTGAAGAAAATCCGCATCCAGGCGGGTGTGCCACTGGTAAACATGTGGTGTACCCAGACAAACAGCCCGACAAAACAGATGGCCAAACTGGAATAGGCAATCGCCTTGTAGCCAAAGATGGGCTTGCGGGCATGGGTGGCGATCACCTCAGACATGATCCCAAAGATGGGCAGGATCATCAGGTAAACCGCTGGGTGGGAATAGAACCAAAATAGGTGCTGATAGACCACCACATTGCCGCCTGATTCAGGCCGGAAAAAAGAGGTGCCAAAGTTGATATCAAAGAACAACAAGGTCATGCCCGCCGCCAAGACCGGGGTGGAGAACAAGGCCAAAATCGAGGTAGCCATGATCGCCCAGCAAAACAGCGGCATCTGATCCCATTTCATGCTGGGAACCCGCATTTTCCAGATCGTGACCACAAAGTTGAGAGCTCCCAAAATCGAGGAGGTGCCCACCAAAATGATGCTGAGGATCCACAGGGATTGAGCGGTGGTGGCGGTGACCAAACTGAGGGGAGGATAGGATGTCCAGCCCGCCTGAGCACCCCCTTCTAATACAAAGCTCAAGACCAGCAAAGAGGCTGCGGGAGGATTGAGCCAAAAGGCCAAAGCATTGAGCTTCGGAAAGGCCATATCCCGCGCCCCAATCATCAGGGGCACCAGATAATTGCCAAAGCCCCCCACCGCCGCTGGCACCACCCAGAAAAAGATCATGAGGGTGCCATGATTGGTTAGCAAAGCGTTGTAAAGGCTGGGATCCACCAAATCAGAGTCAGGGGTGGACAATTCCAGGCGCATCACCATCGCCATCAAGCCTCCCACCAGATAGGCGAAGAAGGCAAAAACGATGTACTGGATCCCAATTACTTTGTGGTCGATATTAAACGTGAAATAGTCGTACCACTTCCAAGCGGTGGGATGCGCACCGTGGCCCTCAGGATCCGGGCCTTGGGTGTTGGTGTCTTGGTCTGGGGGAACATGTACTTGAGTCATAAAATCAGGCTCAGTCGATGCGAAAGGTCAATGAGTCAATGAATAGAGATTGGGAATTGAGATTGGTGATTGATTAGTGCATCATCATGTGATCGTGGCTGTGAACCCGCTCGGCTCCCATCTCTTTGAGGTGAGATTGCACAAAGGATCCCTGGGGTGGGATTTGGGCGATTTGGGAGTCAGGGTTGGCGGCAAACTGATTTTCAGTCAGCCATGTGGCATAGTCCTCAGGGGAATCCACCACAATCTCAGCTCTCATACCGCCATGGTAGGCTCCACACAACTCCGCACAAACGATGGGATAAGTGCCCTTCTTGGTGGCCACAAAACGCAAGGTGGTGGCATGTCCTGGAATGGCATCCTGCTTGAGGCGAAACTGGGGCACCCAAAAGGAGTGGATCACATCCACCGCCGATAGATTGAGCTGGACATCAGTGTTGACCGGGATATGCAATTCGCCGGCAACAATGTCGGTGCCGGGATATTCAAACAACCAGGCATATTGCATCCCAGACACATTGACTTCCATTTGTGCAGGACGGAACTCGTGTCCCTCTCGCGTTACCCCAATGCCACTGGCCTTGAGATTCGCTCGCACGGATGGGGATCCTTCGTCGGATCCTAAATCTCCGTCCATCACCAGCTGAGCACGGGGCATGGTGCCAGACTGCTCAAAGTCCACAGTGTCAGGAGCCTCGGCCATAGCCACCATCGTGCTCTCCTCAACAGGCCCGAAGCCACCCATCTCGCGGTAGACATCGACGCTATAGACCCCCAATCCGATCACGATCACAGCAGGAATGAAGGTCCAGAAGATTTCCAGGGGCACGTTGCCCTCGGTAGAATCTCCATCTCCTTCCTCCCCATCCCGCTTGCGAAAGATCACCACAGCAGCGATGATTGCCCCTTCTACCGCAATAAACAAGGCAGTGCCAATGCCAAACATAGTGTCAAAGAGCTGATCCACCAAGGGGGCTTGGATGGAAACCTGTTCTGGCAGCAGGCCGTGATTGTTGGCGGCCCACCAACTAATAATCGTGATTAAAGCCCCTGCCACCAGGGTCAAAAGTGAAGCGGGTATCTGTTTCATTGCAACCTCTGCCAATTAATGGCTTCGCGTCGCCCCAAAATCGTTGTGTTAAACCACGTGTTGAACCACTGTGCTATTGGTCGGGTGTGGCCAGATGGTATTGAATACACCCGTTTCAAACACACGAATGGCATGGAAGCCTCTCTTGGGACAGGCATATCCTATCCTTCCGCCTTGGCCGAAGCCGCCCAGGGATCCAAGACTCTTAACGTTTTG
>JBHJNR010000002.1:0-4851 GCA_050330615.1 Cyanophyceae cyanobacterium | reverse complement strand
CCGATCATCATGCTCACCTCCCGTAGCGGTGACAAACACCGACGCCTCGCCGCCACCTTGGGGGCAACCGCCTACTTTGGCAAACCCTTCCAAGAGCAGGATCTGCTGCAAACGCTGGCAGGTTTGGTCCCAACCGCCCCTTTACCCTCTGGCTCTTTAGCTGTGGAGAGATAGTCGATGCCTTTGCTTTCTCCACTTCGTTCCCGCCGTTTGGCTCAACAGCAACAGCTGAGAAATCAGCAAAAACTGATCACCTTTGAAATGGGATCCCATTGGTTTGCCCTGCCGCTGGCTCTGGCTGAGCGGGTTCTTGACTGGCAAGAGCTAGCGATAGAAGAGGGAGCCCCAAGAGTCTCCTATCAAAACCGTTCTATCTCTCTTGTCGATCCGGGCCTGCTCCTGCTGGGCAAATCGCTACAGGCATCCCCGCAGGCGTTGATCCTGCTGAATGCTCCAGCCCACAATGTGGGGTTGCCCATCCCCTCTCAACCCATTCTGCGGCGACTGCCCAGCTCCGAGATCCAGCCCTTTCCTGATTCTTATGCAGCCCAAGCCCGTCAGCGGGGATTAGCTCAATGGATCCCAGCATCCACCTCACACACCCGTCTATTGGTCTTGGATCCTGGCATCCTGAATCTGGCCGCATTAGGCCCACAAGGCTAGACCAGCCCTGCCAACTTTGGGGATCCTAGAATGAGAATATTGTGCTCCTGAACTGATGCTGCCGATGCCATTGCCCCTTGTGCTGCCCCAACTAACGCTCCCGGATCCCTTGGTTGTGGCGCAGTCGCTGCTACAGGTATGTCAAACCGAGGTACTGGTCGAGGGGCGACAGCATCTGCCTGCTGGGGCGGCCATTGTGGTCAGCAACCACCGCAGTTTTTTGGATGCGCCTGTTCTGATTGCTGCCTTGGGTCAGCCGATTCAATTGGCCTGTCACTACTATCTGTCTCAGGTGCCTGGGCTGCGAGAGGTGGCCCTGGGGCTGGGCTGCATCCCCCTAAAACAGGGATCCCGTAATCAGGTTCACTTTTTTCGGGCGGCGGAAAACCAGCTGCGCCAGGGATCCTCTGTGGGGCTGTTCCCCGAGGGTGCCCGCCGGATCGCCTGTGCCAGCTCTCCCACCGATGTAGGGGATTTTCAAGCTGGTTTTGTCCATTTGGCGCTCAAATCCCAGATTCGGCCTTTGCCGATTGTGCCGGTGGCCATCCATGCTCAGCAAGAATGGCGTTCCTGGGATATTCCCCTCTCTGTTTTCCGGTGGTTTGATGTGACGGAGCCGATGTTTCAATCCGATGGGGGTCATCCTGTGGTGATCTATCGTCAGGTGGCGGTGCGAATCCTCCCTCCTATCTGGATGCCCCCTGAGCCTCCTACTCGCAGGCAACTCTTGGACAAGGCCGATGAGATTGCGTCCGAGATCCGAACCCAGATCCAGGCTGAGATTCAGGCATTGGGAGAGTTGATCCCTTAGAGGATCTACAGCACCCCTTTTGAGCTGGGAATC
Source organism: Cyanophyceae cyanobacterium (assembly GCA_050330615.1). Classification (GTDB taxonomy): domain Bacteria; phylum Cyanobacteriota; class Cyanobacteriia; order Thermostichales; family Thermostichaceae; genus JAAUUM01. Next base: position 3,344 of record JBHJNR010000002.1, on the reverse strand, counting down.
TGACTGAGGCGTCGGGGATCCCATTCGGTGGCCATCCGCAGGGCGCGGGCAAAGGCCTTAAAGCTGGCCTCCACAATGTGATGGGAATTGAGCCCCGCCGACTGTTGTAGATGAAGGGTCAGTTGGGCATGGTTGACTACTGCTTGAAAGAACTCCCGCACCAGTTGGGTTTCGTAGGTGCCAATCCGCTCGGTGGGCAGTTGTAGCCCATAGCTGAGATAGGGACGACCCGAAAAATCGAGGGTCACCTGCACCAAGGCCTCATCTAGGGGTGCCCAAAAGTGCCCAAACCGTTGAATCCCACGTCTATCCCCCAAAGCCTTGGCCAGCGCTTGCCCCAACGTAATCCCCACATCCTCGTTGGTGTGATGATCGTCGATATGCAAGTCCCCCACCGCCTTGATCTGCAGATCCATCAGGCCATGAGAGGACAGCTGCACCAACATGTGATCCAAAAAGGGGATCCCAGTGCTGATATCGTGTTGCCCCGTGCCATCTAGATCGATCGATACCTGCACATCGGTTTCTCCGGTGCGGCGATGGATTTCAGCCTTGCGGTGGGGTAGCAGGGCTTGGGTGGACTGTTGGGGCAAAGTGGCAGCGTTGGTCATGAACAAAGCGGAGTGGTTAGGTGTGCGGGGAAGGTCTCAAAAGAGGGCGGGTACTTTCTCCTCCCCCTTTGTCTCAAAGCCTGGGATCCCTGACCCAGGCGTCATCAGGCTTCGGGATTGTGGGAGGGACTATTGCGAAATTGCCGCTCCAGCTGTTCGATCACCCCCACCTGCTGAGGATTTCGGTCAATTTCCTGGTCAGGTTCGGGAGCCATTCTCCCTGATGGGTGAGCAGACTGGACAGATTGCAGCCACAGGCTAACCCCGATCACCAACATGACCAGAGCGATGGCATAGAGCAAAAGAGCCAACATAGGTGTGAAAAGAGTAGAGATGCTTGGATTTTAGTCTAGCTAATCGCAGGCAGGGGATCCCAGTGAACAGTCTTAACCTCAATCCAATAGGGGCTCAGCCTCAGCCTTTAAAAATAGCGTCCAACACCTGCTGTGGAGAGATGGATTCGATCGATTGATCTGTCGAGCGCACCGCCCGAAAAGGGCCATCAGGGGGCAACAAATGGGCCGGATCGGTAGGGCCAAACAGAGCGACCACAGGGGTTTGGGTGGCTACAGCCAGATGCATGGGGGCACTGTCGGTACAAAGCATCAACGAAGCTCCCGCAATTAACCCCGCCAACTGACCCACCCGAGCGGGACGAGTAATCAGCAGATCATCGAGAGCCTGACGGAAGGTTTCGGTCAGGGCATCATCCTCAGGCCCAGCAATCAACAAGATGGGCAATTCAGGCCGCAACTGGCGAAACCCTTTGATTATCTGCACCCAGTTCTCCACTGGATAGATCTTCCGGATCCCTTTTTGGATAGAGAGCTGGCTGGCACCGGGATGCAGCACCACATGCTCTGCGTCGGGATCCCCTAATAACCGCTGCCGCTCTTGCTTAGACCACTCCAGGGCAGACTTTTTCAATCGAATCTGAGGGGTGATATAGGGCAGAGCGTGGCCCACCCCTTGCAACAAATCCTGATACATATGGGCGGCATACTGCTCTGATTGCAGCGGAACCGCATGGGTTAACCAAGGCCAGCCCTGGGTGCCATAGCCTACCCGAGTCGGGATCCCTGTCATCCACAACAGCAGCCGCACTAACGGCGACCGCCCCAATGAGACCACTGCGTCATACTGCCGATCCCGCATTCTCCCCAATAGGTCACTCAGATCCGAGAGGCTGAGGTGTTCTTTAAAGGGAAACGTTAAGACTCGATCCACCGAAGGGCAGACCTCATAGGCCCCTGCCGCTCGGGGCTCCACCATCACCTCAATGGTGGCTTGAGGATAGAGCTGCCGTAACCCGCTCAGGGTAGGAAAAAAGAGGATCTGATCGCCGATGCCACCCGGCACCAATGCCAGGATCCGCTCCCGCATTGGGGTCAGTTCTAATAGAGCTGGAGGGGATTGAGAAGCCAATGCCATGATGCGCGCTCAGCAATAGGTGGTGCAGTCAACCGGTCAAGATGGAGAGAAGAGACCCTGGGAGCCCGCCCTAAATACCGAGCCTTAGCAGTCCTAGGTAAGTGTGGGTACTAACTAAGTATTTATGCTGGATTGTTTTCTCATCCCCAATTATTGTAACGGTTGGAGGGGATCCTATTGACATGTGTTCACCCTTATCACCCCACCACTTGACCATGCTCTCTCCGTCTTCGCCCACCTATCGTCGTGTTGATTGGATTGCCTATTGGCTGCTGAAGTGGCTGGTGGTCAATCCCCTGTTTCGGTTGCTCTATCGAGGTCGAGTCCGAGGAGTGGAGCAAGTACCGCCCGCCCAACCCCTGATCATTGTTAGCAATCACGGCAGCCATCTTGATCCGCCGCTGGTCTCCAATGCGGTGCGGCGACCAGTGGCTTACATGGCCAAAGCGGAGCTGTTTAGAGTGCCGGTGCTCAAGCAGGCCATCCAGCTCTATGGAGCTTATCCGGTCAAGCGGGGTGGAGCCGATCGATCAGCCATCCAAGCCACCGAAGCTGCCCTCAAAAAAGGGTGGGCGGTGGGCATCTTTTTGAATGGCACCCGCACCCCCGATGGCCGAGTGCCAGAGCCGCATCTGGGGGCGGCTTTGATCAGTGCCCGTACCGGGATCCCATTATTGCCAGTGGCTCTGTGGGGCACCTATGACATTTGGCCCAAAGGGCGCAAGATGCCTCGTCTAGGAGGGGCAGTGACGGTTCATATTGGCTCGCCGATTCCACCCCCTGCGTCTACCCACCGGGCCGATCTAGAAGCCACCACTCAGGCTTGCGTGGCTGAGATTCATCGGTTGTTGGCAGGTGGGAGAACAGGACAAGAGTCTCCGCTGTTGACTCAGCAGGCCCAATCAGGACAGACATGATAGGGTTGAAGCAAGGGTTCGTAATGTAACTTGACACCCCTAGTGAGGAAGCGATGGTAGACCATAATCGCGGCATGATGAAATTTAATGGGGCTGATAGCCCTGTGGCCCTGATCCTGTCCGCCTCGGTGGTGGCATCCGTGGTAATTACTTTGGTCTGGTGGGCGTTGAACTACGCCTACGTGGGCTGAGTAATTGACATCCTCCCCGGCCTTTAAGGCCGAGGATTCGGTTTAGGCAAACAATAGCAGTTGCAATTGCTTGCTGTCCCGACAGGTTGACGCTTCACCGGATGCTGCTGGCAAGCCAGACTTATGCGTTCCTCCACGTCCGTTTAGAGTCTTGGATTGTCCACCCGCGACTTGTATGTTCTGTGCCGCATTGA
>JBHJNR010000001.1:0-10985 GCA_050330615.1 Cyanophyceae cyanobacterium | reverse complement strand
AAATGTGCGCTAAGCCTGATGTTGGCTCTCCCGCTGATGGCCCCAACCCCTCGCTTGCAGTGGGCAATGGCTCAGCAGTTGTCGGCTGCTCCCGGTCAGGGCAATACTCAGATTCGAGGAATGCGCCTGTCGCCGGATGGGGATCGCATCAAACTGGAGATTGATACCGAAGAGGGGCGTCGGCCTCAAGTTTTCTTTACGCAGCAGGGCAGCAGTTGGGTGGGAGATATCACCAACGCTGAATTGCAGATTGCGCCTGGACAACGTAGCTTCCGGCAAGATAATCCTGTCCCTGGTATTGACCGCATTGAAGTCCAGCAAAATGGCCCCGATAGCGTCCGCCTTCAACTGACCGGCACGGGTGGAGCCCCTCAGGGTTTACTCTCTGAACGAACCGCCAGCAAGCTGACCTTTGCTTTTACCACCCCCGGAACGGCAGTTGCTCAAGCTCCGGCTCCAGCGGCTGCTCCCACAGCTACAGCGGGATCCCCGGCTTCTGCTCCTCCCGTACTGGCTCAGGCTCCTGCCCCAGCCAATCCTCCAGCGGCTCCTGCTGCACCGACTGCTCAAGCACCAGCCCCAGCTCAGCCTACCGTCGCCCAAGCCCCTGTTTCTCAATCCCCAGGTATGGATCAACTGGGTCAGCCAGCAGGCATCAATCCTGGTGGATCTCCATTTGCCAACCAAGCCATTGCCCCTCCAACCGGGGATATTGCCATTGGCACCATCGTGCCTCAGTCAGCAACGGTGGATCTGGGCAGCAATGCCACCATCACTTTGACCTTGAGAGATGCGCCAGTCGCGGATGTGGTCAGCCTTTTAGTCCGTCGGGCTGGGTTGAATGTGGTGCTTAATGACGTGGATCCCACTCAAACCATCTCCTTAGACGTGCAGGATGCCCCGCTACAAGAGACCTTCAACTTTATCTTGCGCCTCAAAGGGTTACAGGCCCGTCGCATCGATCAGTCGGTGTTTGTCGGCACTACCTTGCCGGGTGTGCAGGAGCGAATTGTCCGCAGCTTCCGCCTCAACCAAGCTTTGGTGGCTGATACAGAGACCTTCTTGACGGCCCTAGCCCAAGAAGGTGGCCCGCTGGAAGGGGCTCAGATCATCATTGATGAAAGAACCCAGACCGTCACCATCATCGGCTCAGCTCAGCAGTTGGATGTGGCTGCCGCCCAGATTGCCCAGCTGGATGTCCGTCGTCGCCAGGTAATGATCTCGGTACGGGTGGTAGAAGTTCAACTTTCGGATGGTGAAAGCTTGTCCTTTGGGTTGGGAGGATCCTCGGGCAACTTTGCAATTGATTCCTTAAACCCCGGTGCTTCGGGTGGATTCGGTGGTGGCCCTCTTGATCAACCAGCCGGCTCCTCGTCACCCTCGATTGGCCCAGAAGCTCCAGGAGGTACCTTCAGTGGGGTGTTCAGTAGCCTCAACCGTTTCCAACAGGCGGTGGGTCTACGAGTGGAAGCTGCGATTGAAAACAGCACCGCTAAGATTCTGACGGATCCCCGCATCGTCGTCTCAGAAGGGGAAGAGGGCGGAACGCTTGAGATTGGATCCCGTGTCCCCGTTAACGTGGAACGGTCTACAGAAGTGGTCAATGATGTCCCCATCGTGACAGAAACCTTGGTGTTAGAGGCTGCTGGGGTTGAATTGGAAGTGCTGAATGTGCGGATTGATGACAATGGGTTCGTCACCATCGATCTCAATCCCACCGTCAATACCCCTCTGCCTGGTAATGTCCTGACGGGTGGACAGTTTGCCGGAACTCAGCTCTTCCAGATCGATGCTCGGGCGGTGACGCTGGATCAAATTCGTCTCCGGGATGGGGAAACCTATATCCTGGCGGGTCTGATCGATGAGCGCGATACCGTCACTGTGTCGAGAGTGCCGCTGCTCTCTCAGATTCCCATTCTGGGATCCCTCTTCCGCTCCCAGTCCACCAACACCGATCGGACTGAGATCGTGTTCATGGTGACGCCGTTTATTTTGAATGACTAACCGGATCCTGACCTTTCTCAAGCAGTCTTGAGGCGCTGATGATCTGGCCTTTGCGATTTCCCTCACAGACCCTGGGATCCTTAATGCTAGGGATCCTGGGGTGTGTGGCGTTGAATGCCGGGGATCCCGTCTGGTCACAGGCGACTCGGATTGAGATCCCGGTGCAGGAGCAGACCTATTCCCAACTGGTGGAACAAGCCCGCCCCTTAGTATGGCAACAGCTGGCCCAACAATTTGGCTCTGATCCCGAGCGACCTTTTGCGATGGTGGAAGTTTTTGGCAAACGGGGAGAAGCTCAGGCTCCTCTCCTCTTAGTCAAGATCAGCCGCGAGACCTGGGCAGCTCAGCCCCATCCCAGCCAGATGGAAAGCCATACTCAATTCTTTTTGAGTGCGCTGTCGCTGTTGCATCCTCCTACCCCAGCCCCGATCGAGTTCAGCCCTTCCCAACGCCGCCGCCCTTAGGAAGGATTTGAGTCATGAGGGTTTTGGGTCTGTCAGAGTGATGGCCAACTCTACTTTCCCCGCCCGCTGGCTAACAGCTGCGATTTGAATCGTCGATCCCAGGGATCCCGAGATCACCCACTCGACTTTGCGGCGATAGTCGATGGATTCTCCTCGGGTGAAGGTGCTACTGGCTTTATTGGCCCGACCTTCGAGATGGCCGATCTCTTGTTTGCTCTGACCACTGATTAGGGTGGCCTCATCCGGGAGTTGTAGCTCCACTTCAATAGGCTTGACGATCTTGCGTTCCAGCGCTTTATGGCTGGTGTAGGTGGGTAGGAAGCCGCGATTTTCTAACTGCAAAATCAAGCGATAGAGACGGGATCCCTGGGCATGATCTGCCGTGCCAATCGGTATCAACTCCCATTGAGCGATAGCTAACTTGGGGGACATCAAGGCGTGAGAAATCGTGAACTGGCAATGCTTTTCACACAGATCGGGCAAGCACTGGGCCGGGGCATTTTGCCAGACCGCTTTCTCATCCCAGCCGCCGATCTCCAGGGATCCCAATTGGGGATGATCAAACGGTTGCCAATCGACAAATCCTTGCCCTGCCAAGGCCTGATCATTCCAATGCATCATCAGTAGATCATCCGATTCGGGATGACGACGCAACCATTCGATATAGTCTTTCTTTTTCACCCCAGCTTCTGTCGGCAAATCCCACAATTCGGTCGTAAAGCCAAACCAGCCCCACTGATCATAACCATAGTCATCCATACCGCCCGTGGTGACACTCTTGGGGTCATAGCGAAACTGATGATAGACGGAGACACACTCATAGCCTGTAATCCGGGATCCCACCTCTCCAATCAGCTTGTAGGTTTCCAGATCTGGGCTGGGGAAATGCTCATCCGCATGGGTACTGTAGGGACGCAAAATCACTGCCGAATAGGTGTGATAGGTGAGGAAGCCATTGATATTGGGATGGCTACGCCAAAACTCAGCCTCGGCCCGCGTCTCTGGCTCCGAAAAAGGATAGGATCCCGCCCCTTCTTGGCTGCCTTCCGGTGCCCATTCATGGGGATAATTGCGATTGAAATCCATGCCTTTGAGGGGTGGGGCAATCTTGACCTCATAGCCATCAAACTGGTGGATCAAGCCCTCTGGCATCAGGGTGAAATAGCTGCCATCAAACTCATCGGGATCCCGAGGCCGCATCACACGGGGATCCTGTTCGGATTGTTTCCAAGCTCCACAGGGATCCGGGATCCGCATCATCAAGATCCGGCCATCGCCATTGATGTCGTGGGGATGAAGCCCATCCCGCATCTCTGGCTCGGGATAGCTGCGCACACTGGAGCGGACTCGGTAGGGAGTGGTGAGATAGTGCTCGGATCCATCCACGGCAATGCGGGGCAAAATGTAGACGCAGGTGTCATCCACCAGCCGGGTCACACGGGGATCCTGGCCGTAGTGAGTGACCAGATAATGCAGGGTATAGAGAGCCACTGCCGATCCCGTCACCTCTCCCGCATGGGTATTGGCATCGATCCAATAGGCGGGTTTATCGAGGGGATTCCCGCTGGATTGTTGGGTGACGGTAGCCAGCCATAGATCTCGCCCTTCATAGCTTTGGCCGATCACCTCCAACCTCACCAAGTCAGGATAAGCCACCGCCACCTGATGCAGAAAGGAGACGATCTCCTCATAGGTGAAATAGTGACTAAAATCGAAAGCTGGGATCCCCATTGTCTTGGCCTGCTCAAGGGTGGTGGGTGGTTGAAGAGGTGTCAAGAACGAGTCTTACTGAAAATAGGTGAGAGACCTCCTGTGTCAGGGGGGTATCATAGCTGCGGAGATTTGAATATTTTTCTAGTCAGCGTTGATTTCTCAGCATTTTTTGAACATCATCAGCTCATCAAGGAGCTACTAGCCCATGACACTCGAAACACTCTACATCAGCCTCAATCAAAATGCAGGCTGGATCGCATTGTTGGTCTTTGCCGCCCCTTGGCTGGTCTGGATCCTCTGTGATGTGATTCCTGGCAAATGGGAAGAGCCCTGGATCCTGAGTCTGAATATGATGTTGGCGGTTGTCTCATTGGCTATGTGGGCGGGCTATTTGGCCTTTGCCAGCAATGTGGGGGGCTGGGAGAAAGTTGTCAAAGAAGCCCAAGTCTTGCTGCTGTGCATTCCCCCTTACTACGCCCTGATGTCGGTATGGGTGGCCCGTCAACGTCTGCCCCTATCCGAGATCCCAGCCTTTCGTACTCTTCAGGGGTTGGCTCTCATGTGCGGGGTCTATCTGATCATCTCCTGGCTAGGCAGACGGATCCATATCGTCTTTTTTTCGTATATGCCCTTCACCTCGTTCCTCTGGCTGCTGGCCATTCTCCTCCTGGTGGGATACGTGGGCTACCGCCGTCTGATGGGATCCCCTCCCTCAAGGACGCAGGATTGAAACCCCAGGATTGAATCAGGGGGGTACTTATTCATGAATCAAGATGCGCCGGGATCCCGTTTTTCTTCTTCAGCCAACTTGGTCTAGATTGAAGACACAGGACTGCATTCTGCCTTGAATAGATGGGATCCCTAAGGACGCCGTTGGGAATTTCCGCAGTTTTCTGAACTCAAATTGTTTCACTCCCTGGTGCTTGGCTCGATGACCCTCACTTCTCTCCCTGTTTCTCCTGTTGTGGGCACTCTCCCTGTGGACTTGCGCCAAGACTTTCCGGTGCTGACTCGCCGTGTGCATGACCAGCCCTTGGTCTATCTGGACAATGCCGCCACCTCCCAAAAGCCCGAAGCCGTCTTGGCGGCGATGGAGCATTACTATCGCCATTCCAATGCCAACGTTCATCGGGGCGTTCACACCCTCAGCACCGAAGCCACTGACAGCTACGAAGGGGCCCGCAACAAAATCGCCACCTTTATCAATGCCCAGTCTGCCCAAGAAATTGTCTACACCCGCAATGCCAGCGAGGCGATCAATCTGGTGGCCTACACCTGGGGCATGTCAGAGCTAAAAGCAGGCGATCAGATCATCCTGTCTCGCATGGAGCACCACAGCAATTTGGTGCCCTGGCAGTTTGTGGCCCAGCGTACTGGAGCCGTGCTCAAGTTTGTGGAAGTAACCCCGGATGGACAGTTGGATCTCGATCAGTTTCGCTCCCTGTTGAATGAGCAGACAAAGCTGGTTAGCATCGTCCATGTCTCCAATATGCTGGGATCCATCAATCCGGTGGAGTCGATCATTGCTGCGGCTCATGCTCAGGGGGCACGGGTGCTGCTGGATGCTTGCCAGAGTGTGCCCCATATGGGGGTAGATGTGCAGGCGTTGGACTGCGATTGGCTGGTGTTTTCTTCCCACAAGATGTGTGGACCCACCGGGATGGGGATCCTGTATGGCAAACGGGCGCTGCTGGAAACCATGCCACCGTTTATGGGCGGCGGTGAGATGATCGCCGATGTCTTTTGGGAGCACTCCACCTATGCCGATCTGCCCCACAAGTTTGAAGCCGGGACTCCCGCCATTGCCGAAGCGGTTGGATTGGGGGCGGCGGTGGACTATCTGACGCAGATTGGCATCGAACGGATCCACCAGCATGAGCAAGCCCTGACCCAGCGTTTACTAGCCGGGATCCTCTCCATCGAGGGCATTACGGTCTATGGCCCCCACGAGGCGACCCAACGGGCAGGATTGGTCAGCTTTGCGGTGGAAGGGATCCATGCCCATGATCTGTCCACCCTGTTGGATAACGATGGCATCGCCATTCGGGCCGGACATCACTGCACCCAGCCCTTACATCGCCATTTGGGGGTCGCCGCCACCGCTCGGGCCAGCGTCTATCTCTACAACACCGTCGATGAAGTAGACACCTTTTTGCTGAGGTTGCAGGAAACCATCACCTTCTTCCGAGAGGCTATGGCCTGAGACTGGAGGCTTAGACTTGGAGAAAGCCCTTCAGGAGCCCGGGATTTGCCATGAGCGCTGCTGCCACCCCTCAACATGTCCTAACCGTCCGTGCTCGGCTGGGGGAGGGGCCAGTTTGGGATCCCATGGCCCGCTGTCTCTATTGGCTGGATATCTATAACCACCGGGTGCATGGATTTGACCCAGTCACCGAGACCGATCAGGTTTGGGACGTGGGGGATGTGGTGGGATCCCTGGCTTTGGCGGACAACTCCCGGCTCTTGTTGGCCCAGCGGCATCACCTCAGCTGGTTAGATCTGACCACAGGCCAAGTGGATCTGGTGATTGAGGTGGAGCCTCATCTGTCTGAAAACCGTTGCAATGATGGCAAGTGCGATCCGCAGGGGCGGTTTTGGTTTGGCACGATGGGGCCAGCGCGGGAGGGTAGCCTCTATCGCTATAGCCCAGATGGATCCCTGCAACAGATGGAGACGGGCTTGACGATCTCCAATGGCTTGGGCTGGAGTCCAGATGGCCAGTGGTTCTACTTGACCGACTCCCCCTGTCAGGTGATCTATCGCTATGGCTTTGACCCTGAAACGGGATCCCTATTCGGTCGGCAGGTTTGGATCGATCTGACTGGTGAAAGCTATTTCCCAGATGGCCTCACAGTCGATAGCCAGGGTTGTCTCTGGGTGGCTCTGTGGGATGGGTGGGCTGTGGCCAGGTTCGATCCCGACGGGCAAGAGATCGAACGGATTCCAATGCCGGTGCAGCGGCCCACCTGTTGCACGTTTGGGGGCGAGAACTTGAATCGGCTCTACATCACCACAGCATCTGTGGGCTTAAGTGAAAAAGAGATCGAAAAGAGCTTTTTCTCAGGGGATCTTTATTGTCTGGAAACGAATGTGACCGGGATCCCTGCCTATCGATTGGGGTATAACCCGACTTGATCAGGAAGTGAACAGGGCTTGACTGCCGGGATCCCGCACCTGAAGCTCTCCAGTCTGGCTGGGGTCAAAATGGTAGAATTGCCGTATCTAACACGTCCACACCGCTCTGGTTTCTCAGTATGATTCAGGCTCTCCAGAAAGTTCTCGGCGATCCCAACGACCGCAAAGTGCGTCAGTATCGACCGACGGTGAAGCTGATCAACTCACTGGAAATCGAAATTGCCTCCCTCTCAGATGCTCAGCTGAAGGCCAAAACCACTGAATTTCGTCAACGCCTCGAGAAGGGCGAGACCCTGGATGATCTGTTGCCCGAAGCGTTTGCCGTCGTGCGCGAGGCGGGCAAACGGGTGTTGAGCCTGCGCCATTACGATGTCCAGATGATCGGCGGCATCGTGCTGCATGAGGGCCAGATCGCCGAGATGAAAACTGGGGAAGGTAAAACCCTGGTGGCCACTTTGCCCGCCTATCTAAATGGCTTGAGCGGCAAAGGGGTGCATGTGGTCACCGTCAACGACTACTTGGCCCGCCGAGATGCCGAATGGATGGGGCAGTTGCACCGCTTTTTGGGGCTGACGGTGGGACTGATTCAGTCGGGCATGTCGCCGCAAGAAAAACGCCGCAACTATGCCTGTGATGTGACCTATTGCACCAACAGTGAGCTGGGCTTTGATTATCTGCGCGATAACATGGCCAACTCGATGCAAGATGTGATGCAACGGCCTTTTAACTACTGCGTTATTGATGAAACTGACTCGATCTTGATCGACGAAGCCCGCACCCCTTTGATTATTTCAGGACAGGTGGAGCGACCGTCCGAAAAATATCAACGGGCTGCTGATGTGGCCCGCGAATTGATCAAAGAAGACCACTATGAAGTGGATGAAAAAGCTCGCAACATCACCCTGACGGATGAAGGATTCGAGGCGGCAGAGCAAGCTCTGGGGGTCAGCGATCTGTTTGATCCCAAGGATCCCTGGGCGCACTTTATTTTCAATGCCGTCAAGTCAAAAGAACTGTTCATCAAGGATGTCAACTACATCGTCCGCAATGACGAAATTGTGATTGTGGATGAGTTTACGGGCCGCGTGTTATCGGGTCGGCGCTGGTCAGATGGCCTGCACCAAGCGGTGGAGGCCAAAGAAGGGGTGACCATCCAAAAAGAAAGCCAGACTTTGGCAAGCATCACCTACCAAAACCTATTTTTGCTCTATCCCAAGCTGTCGGGCATGACGGGCACCGCCCGCACCGAAGAGGCTGAATTCAATAAGACCTATAACATCGAAGTGACGGTCATCCCTACCAACCGGGCCATTCGACGCAAAGACGCCCCAGATGTGGTCTACAAAACCGAGAATGGCAAGTGGACTTCCGTGGCTGAAGAGATTCGCCAGATGCAGGAGCGGGGTCGCCCTGTCTTGGTGGGCACCACCAGTGTGGAAAAATCAGAGCGACTAGCGGCCATTCTGCGGGACTTGAGCATCTCTTATAACCTGCTCAACGCCAAGCCCGAGAATGTCGAGCGGGAATCAGAAATCGTCGCCCAAGCGGGTCGCAAAGCGGCGGTCACCATCGCCACCAACATGGCAGGTCGAGGCACCGACATCATCTTGGGGGGCAACGCCGACTACATGGCTCGCCTCAAGCTGCGGGAGCGGTTGATGCCCAAGTTGGTGCAGCTGGATCTCGATGATCCGATGGGGGGCGTGGGCCTACGACTGGGAGCCAAGGGTGGCGGGCGTGGCTTTGGTGGCCCATCCCCCGGCAAGCCCAAGTCTTGGGCGGTGTCTCAGTCTCTCTATCCCTGCGAACTTTCGGAAGGCACCACCCAGGCTTTGGAGCAAGCGGTCACCGCAGCGGTGGAAAAATATGGTCTCAACACCCAACAAGAACTGACTGTGGAAGATCTGATCGCGGTGGCTTGTGAAAAGGCTCCGGTTCAGGATCCCTTGATTTTGCAGTTGCGGGATGTCTATCTCAATATCAAGCAGGAGTATGAAGCCCTGACAGATGCTGAGCATGATGAGGTGGTCAAGCTGGGGGGCCTGCATGTGATCGGCACCGAGCGCCACGAGTCCCGGCGGGTGGATAACCAGTTGCGGGGCCGTTCCGGTCGGCAGGGGGATCCCGGATCAACGCGCTTCTTCCTCAGTCTGGAGGATCCCTTGCTGAAGATCTTTGGGGGCGAACGGGTCTCCAAAATCATGGATATGTTCCGGGTGGAAGAAGACATGCCGATTGAGTCAGGCATGTTAACCAGCTCGTTGGAAAATGCCCAACGCAAGGTAGAGGTCTACTACTACGACATCCGCAAGCAGGTGTTTGAATATGACGAGGTGATGAACAATCAGCGTAAGGCCATCTATGCGGAGCGCCGCCGCAGTTTGGAGGGGCAAAATCTCAAGCCCAAAATGATGGAATATGCCGATCAAACCATCGCCGAAATTGTCGCCGCCTATGTCAACCCTGACCTGCCGCCAGAGGAGTGGGAGCTGGATAAGCTGGTGGCTAAAGTCAAAGAGTTTGTGCCACTGCTCAACGATCTGACCCCGAAGAAGTTAGAGAACTATTCTCTGGACGAGCTGCGGACATACTTGCAGGAACAGGCACGTTTGGCCTACGAAGCTCAAGAATCCTTTGTGGATACGGTGCAACCGGGCTTGATGCGCAAGGCGGAGCAGTTCTTCTTATTGCAACAGATTGACACCCTATGGCGGGAGCACCTGCAACAGATGGACGCGCTCCGAGAGTCAGTCGGGCTGCGGGGCTATGGCCAAAAGGATCCGTTGATTGAGTACAAAAATGAGGGCTATGAGCTGTTTTTGGACATGATGAGCGATATCCGCCGTAACACGGTGTTTAACCTCTATCAATTCCGACCTCAGATGACTGCACCAGCCCAGACCCGAACGGTTCAGGCTAATGTCTCGGCTGCAACCCCTGTCACAGCCACTACTAACGCCCCTGCCAATGGCTCCTCAGGTGAACCGGGTGGGGATGAGTCAGGGGGGGGTGAGGCGACTGGGAGCGGCATCATTGAGGCGGATTTTGCCGAAAGCTAGATCGGCAGAAGGTGCGAACTCAGATCATGGGATCCTGACGGGACTCCTCAGTGTGGCCACCCCTGACGTGCCACGCCTGGGATCCTTCTATCGAGATCTGCTGGGCATCGATCCGGCAGTAACCTATGGGGATTCCTACCAAGAGTTTCGGATCCCAGGACTCCGGCTAGGGATCTATCGCAGCCACAAGCCCGAGTTTCAACCTCAACTGGGATCGGTGAGTCTCTGTCTCCAGGTTCATAATCTAGGAACCTTGCTGCAACAACCTGTGCTGGCTGGGATCCCAATCTCAGTGGTGCGGACAGAGGGGCATGGCGCGGAGGTGGATTTTCTCGATCCCGATGGCAATCGGGTGGTCTTACATCAGCCCTCGGCCCTATTTTCTGAGCTGTTGGGCCTATGATTTATAGCCTGTCAATCTGGCCCTGTCTGCTGAGGCTTATCATGCGGACAGACCCTATCCAGCTGTGTCCATGACCTTTACCTCTAACCTGTGGCAAACCATCCGCCCCATCTATCAGGCCATCCTCGAGCATCCCTTCAGTCAAGACCTGATGCAGGGATCCCTTGATCCCCTCTGCTTTCAGTTTTATTTGCAACAGGATGCACT